>CALAGB010000504.1 GCA_937891245.1 uncultured Thermomicrobiales bacterium
ACTGGAAAGCCGATACGGCCCGCCAGCAACGCGCGGCATTCGTCCGTCAAATTGAGCTGGCGAGAGAACTCAATCTCCCCTTCATCATCCACCAACGCGATGCCGAAGAAGATACGCTCGAGGTGCTGCGGACAACGAATCCACCGCATCGCGGTGTGATGCACTGCTTCACCGGCGATTCCGCCTACGCTGAACGCTGCCTCGAACTTGGCTTGCATATCGGCCTTGGCGGAGCGGTGACCTTCCGCAAGCTGAAGCCGCTGCATGAGGCCGTCCGCCAAATCCCGCTTGACCGCATCATCCTCGAGACTGATGCGCCCTACATGACGCCGAGTCCACATCGGGGGAAACGCAACGAACCTGCGTATGTTCGCTATATACTAGACAGAATAGCCGCGTTGCGAGAGAGTGACGCGGACGAAATCGCGCGGAATACGACCAGGAATGCGACCGAACTCTTCGGCCTTCCGGTTGACGCGTCAGCGCCGTCCCGGTGCGGCCAGATCGAAAGCCTGTAAGCCATGCGGATCGTGCTCGCATCGAACAACCAGGGCAAGCTTCGAGAACTGAAGGACCTCCTTTCCAGCGATGTCGAAATCATGACGGCTGGGGAGCTTGGTCTCGAGCTTCCCGAAGAGACCGGTGCGACGTTTGAGGAAAACGCGTTCCTAAAAGCACACGCGATCGCCGAGGCGACGAAGCAGATCGCGGTTGCCGATGACTCCGGTCTTGAAGTTGATGCGTTGCATGGTGCGCCCGGTGTCCGCTCGGCCCGTTTCGCCGGGGAACCGAGTGATGATGCGCGAAACAACGCCTTGCTGCTCGCGAAGCTGACGGGCGTTCCGGCGAAACAACGGACTGGTCGCTTTCAGTCGGTCGTCGCCGTCGTCGGACCGCAGGGTGAAGCGTTCAGCGCTCACGGATCGATCGAAGGAGAAATCCTCGAGGAGCCAAGAGGAAGCGGTGGGTTCGGCTACGATCCGCTTTTTCTGATAGATGGGTATAATCGGACGATGGCAGAACTGTCACTTGACGAAAAGAACGCCATCAGTCATCGTGCACGTGCGTTCCGGGGCGTTGTCGAACATCTTACTGCGCTTCTTAACACGTATAACGATTGTCGCGTCGACGGGACCGACAATCGCCGTTCACATATCGAGGTAGAAACATGACCGACGTTCTCGCTGTTGATACGCCTAAAGTCGCGCCGCCAAAGTCTCGACACGCCGCCTTACCTCTCGTCGCCGTGGCTGGGGTCCGTGGCAAGTCGACCATCGTTTGGATTCTGGAGCGAATGCTTCGCTCCGCTGGACGGACGGTCGGCGTCTGGTCGAGTACCGGCGTCTACGTGCAGGGCGAGCGACAGACGGGAGAACTCGGACCGTGGAGTCGGGTGCTTGAGGCGACCCAATCGGGCGAACTCGATGTCGCGGTGCAGGAGCTGGAAACGGCGCTTGTCAACGGCGTCGGGCTGCCCGAGCAAATCTATCCACTGGCGGCGATCTCAACGCTCTGTGGCAATAATGAAGAATGTCTCATCAGCCCGGAAGCGAGCCTCGGTGCTCGCGCGCAGGCGATCGTCGCCCGCGCGGTGCGGCCCGACGGCGTCCTCGTGCTGAACGGCGACGACAACGCCGTCCTCGAGGCCGCCGAGCATACCACGGCTGATATCGTTCTCTTCGCGCTACATCATGAAAACCCGGCGCTCCGGCGGCATCTGCGCGCAGGCAAGGCGGCCGTTTGGGTGCGCGACGGTCGGGTGATCGTCGGCACGGCGGCCAACGAACGACACATCATCGATGTCGCCGACGCTCACTTCACACTCGATGGCACGCTCACCTTCCAGGTGCAAAACCTTCTCTGCGCCGTGGCTCTGGCAGTCGGGCTCGGTATCCCCGATTCGGCGATCCGCGAAGGGCTGCGCGAGTTCGATCCCGATCCGACGCGCCTGCCGGGCAGCTGCAACATCTTTCGCGTTCACCATTCGACGGTCATCGTCGATTCGGCGCGTCAGGTCTGGACGCTTCGTTCACTGTCGCGCGGTATCCGCCACCAACCGCATCGTCGCATGATTACCGTGAGCGGATGCTTCCCGCACCTGAACGACTTCCAGGTCGTCGAGGCGGGACGCATCCTCGGAAGACTCGGCGGCGCCGTGATCCTGCACGCCGCGGAGACTCACCGCGACAACATCGACCTGATGATCGATGGCATCGCCCAGAACGAAGTGCCACCACTCGTCCTTTCGATGCCGGGTGAGCAGGAGGCGTTCGACCACGCGCTGCGGATGATCGGCGAGAATAGCCTCTGCCTGCTGATTACCGAAGATGTCGAAAGCGCCGTCGCCGCCATCAAGCGGTTTGCTCGTGCGCCCTTGCTTCCCCGACCGCAAAAGTAACAGTTCAGCAACGTGCGCTACCGCCGGGCGGTCGATGACCAGGATCATCGACCGCCCGGCTTCGTTCATCGTATGATCGGTCGAGAGAAGAAACGGAACGATCATCGATTGTGAGCAGGAGCGAAGCGCATGTCGAATTCAAGTATTCAGATCGGAACGGCGGTAAGCCAGCCAGGCGGAACGAGTTACGGCAGCCTGCGCGTGCTCGATCTGCCGACCGGCGGTCATGAAGAGATCCCGGTCATCATCGTGCAAGGAACCGAGCCGGGGCCGACCGTCTGCGTGACGGCGAATATCCATGGCGGGGAACTGACTGGCATCGCCTGCATCCACCAGGTGCTGGCAAGCGATCTTGCAACGCAGTTGCGCGGCACGTTGATCGCGCTGCCGACGATCAACCCGGCGGGCTTGCAAGTCATGCAGCGCTTTCCCTACTACGAACCGAAAGACCCCAATCGCGTCTGGCCAGGCTACAAAAACCCGAAGTCGAACGGCGTTCCTCCTGCGATCTATCAGCAGGTGGCAACCCAGATTTTTGATGCGATCGTCGCGACCGAACCGGACTGCCTACTCGATTTGCACAACGCATCGATCGACTCCGTTCCGTTCACGATCCGCGACCGAGTGCTCTTCCCGCCGCAGCCGAGCGCCGCACAGCGCAAGCAGGCGGATGATCTGGCGGAAAAGCTGGAATGGCTGGCCCGTGCGTTCGGCCTCTCGATCGTCAACGAATCGCCGGCTGCCAAGTACGTTGAACTGGCGCTCCACCGCTCGGTGGCAGGCAGCATCGTCAATACGGCCGGCATCCCCTCGTTGACACTGGAACTCGGCATGGGTATGGCGATCGATCCACCGGCCGTCTCGGCCGGAACAGAAGGCATTCTGAATGTCCTTCGGGCATACGAGATGATCGATGGCGTGGTTGAGCCGATCACCCAGGTTCCGGTCATCGATCTTGGCTTCCAGGTGCGCCGCGACGATTCGGCACGCGCTCCGATTTCCGGCATTCTGCAGAGCGTCGTGCAGCCGGGACAGCCGTTCGCCAAGGGTGATCTGCTCGGTCGCGTCGTCGATATCTACGGGCGATCGCTCGATGGTGGTGAGATCACGGCAACCGCCGACGGCTGGCTGATCGGTTGGCGGAACGGCATCGCCGTCTACCGCGGACAGCCGGTCGCGTCGCTGGCGGTGCGCGACGATGATCCACTCACCGGCCCGCAGCCCGAATAAACGGGACCGGAAGAGAAAGGCGCGGTGGAGAATGCCCGACAATGAGGCGCTGGCCGGACAGCTCAAGATGTTCGCCGATCTTTCCGAGATCAAGGGGGAGAACCCTTTTCGGCTGATCGCCTATCGTCGGGCCGCCGACACGCTCTCAGAACTGAACGAGTCGGTTGAACAGCTCGTCGCCGAGGATCGCCTCACCGAGGTGCCTGGCATCGGGACCGGCATCGCGGCCGCCTTGAAGGAGATGGTCGAAGCGGGTCGCTGGGATGCGCTGGATGAGCTGCAGGATGAGGTTCCGGCCACGCTCCTCACCATGCTCGACATTCCCGGCGTCGGGACGAAATCAGTTTCGCGCTTCTACCACGAGCTCGGCATCACCGATCTCGTGCAACTCGAAGCGTGCGCCCGGCAGGGCGAGATTCGCAAACTGAAGGGATTTGGCGCGAAGCAGGAAGCGCGCATCCTGAACGGGATCGCGTTTCTCAACCAGCGAACCGGCCGCTTGTCGATCGGTACCGGACTTCCCGCGGCCGAAGCGCTCGTTACACAACTCAGCAATCGGCTTGGCGTCGAGGTCGCCATCGCAGGAAGCACCCGTAGGATGCGTGAGACGATCGGCAACCTCGATTTCGTCGCCGCAACCGACGCTGCTGGCGACGTTGTCGCTGCATTGGCGGA
>CALAGB010000505.1 GCA_937891245.1 uncultured Thermomicrobiales bacterium
GATCGCGGTTGAGCGCATCGAGATCGCCGACGGCGAGCTTGAGCGCTTCGGCCGATTCCAGGCCGGCCACGACCGCGACCGCGGGGCCAATCACGCCGGCCGTATCGCAGGTCGGTGCCTCGCCGGGCGCCGGAGCCTCGGGGAAGATGCAGCGCAGGCAAGGCGTTTCGCCTGGACGGATCGTCATCGTCATCCCGTAGCTGCCGATGACGCCACCGTAGACCCACGGCTTGCCGGCTTTGACGCAGGCGTCGTTGATCAGATACCGCACTTCGAAGTTATCGCTGCCATCAACGACGAAATCGACGTCGGCAATCAGCGACTCGATGTTGGTCGAATTGACATCGAGCACACGGGCGTCGATCGTCACGTCGCTATTGGCCGCGCTCAAGCGTCGTTCGGCGGCGATGACCTTCGGTACGGAGTCGATGACATCCTGCTCATCGAAAAGTGACTGGCGTTGCAGGTTGCTCGCTACCGGCACGTCGCGATCGACGATTCGGATGAAACCGATCCCCGCACGGACAAGAGTGTCGGCGATGTGGGTGCCGAGTGCGCCGCAACCGATCAGACAGATGCGGCTGGCGCCGAGCTTTTCCTGTCCCGCCTGGCCGATGGCCGAAAAGATCGTCTGTCGGGCATAACGCTCCGAAACGAGGACTGAAGGGGGTGTGGTTGTCATGGTGTTGCCTTTGTCGCCTGCCGGGTCGGAGAACCGATCACATGTGATACAGTAGCGCCGCCGTGCGGTTGACCGTTCACGGTACTCCTCGCACTTCACTTGCCAAACCGTTTTCCAGTTGAAGGGTCTCTCTCGCGTGAATGTTATTCGTTACACACTGATCGACGAACGTGGCGTCGTCAGCTTCGTCGGGCCGTGCCACGGCATCAAGATGTTTGTCGCCGCCTGCAGCCGTCATCCATCAAGTATCGAGCAGTTGCTCCGATTGGCCAGGCCCTACGACGAGGCGTTTATCCGCAACGTCGAAAGCGGGCTTGCGATCTTCGATGAACATAACACTCGCGAAAATTATGCGGCATTCCATGCGCGTGCGGACGGTACGCCACCAGCCGAACTACCGCCGTTTCGCGTCGTCGACGAACTGAGCCGTGCACTCAGCCACAAGCCCGCGGCGACCGGCGTCATTCTCTTTAACCTTAAGGCGCGGAGAATCATCCAGGTTCAGAACAGCTACGCAGAGGTTCAGCGCGTCGATCGTGGGCGAATACGCCAGAACGGCCGGCCGACGCGCGTGCTCTATCACTATGCGCTCCCTGATGAATGGAGCATTGTGCCGTAGGGGCTAGCGCGGGCCTCGGCCGCCTCGCCCGGACTGGCTGTTGCTCGTTTGACCCTCGCGACCTGTCTTTGGCTTGCGTCGGAAGAGGTTGCCGAAGAACATCTGCTGCATCTGCTCTCCGACGCCCATCGACGACAGCTCGTTGTCGGTATCCTGCACCAGCCCGCCGCCCGAGCGCTCGGCTGTTACCCATTCGGCACGAGCGTCGCGTGCTTCGTTGAAGACTTTCTCCAGCGTTTCGAGCGTTTCCTCGGAACCGGTACTCACCAAATCGCGCATATGTTGCAGTTCGCTGATGGTCGCGTCGACCCAGCGCACGACATTCTCTCGATTGGTGGCGCAGATGCCGCGATACATCTCCGGACTGCCGGCGGCGAGCCGTGAGGCATCACGGAAGCCGGTCGAGCTGAGCTTGCGCATGTCGCGCCAGAGCGAATCGTGACTGACGACCTGCGTCATCGCGACCGAGAGCATGAACGGCAGATGGCTGATACCTCCGACGTAGCCGTCATGTTCGTGCGGATCGATGAAGAGCGATTCGGCTTCGAGCGCCGAGACGAGCCCGAGCACCGTCTGTACCGCTTCGTCTCCCGCGCCGACGGTCGGGCAGATGCACCAGGTCGCCGACTTGAACAGGTCGGCGTTGGCACCCTCGACACCGCGCGTATCGCCCGCCATCGGATGGCCGCCGACGAAGTGGATGTGATCGGGGAGGAGTTCGTTGGCCCATTGCAGCACGTCGGATTTCGTGCTGCATGTATCGGTCACGACGACGCCCTGCTTGCCCTGATCCGCGATAACCTCAAAGACTTCGCGCACCGCGGTTACCGGTGTGGCGATGATGATGACGTCAGCACGGGCCACGGCGTGGGCCAGGTTCCATTCGGTGCGATCGACCGCCTTCAACTTCTTCGCGTAGTTCTGTACATCGAGACTGATGTCGAACCCGGCGACTTCGAGGACGGATTCGCGTTTGCCATTTTTGGTCGACCAGCGTTTCAGGCCCAGACCAATCGATGATCCGATCAACCCGAGTCCGACGATCGAGACTCTCTGCATGCCCTGTCCTTCGCTTGGATAAAGTGAGATCGTTGCCCTGATTACGGCAATTATAGCAGAGCGGGTTGCGCGGACTGATCGGTCGGCCCTTCAGGGAACGAGAGGATCGACGTCGACGGTCCGAACCCAGCCGATCGTGCCGTCCTCGGTCTGGAAATGCATCCAGGTGACGCCATCCGTCACCTCCTGTTCACCGATGAACTTGAGCTCGGTACCGGGCGGCAGGACATCGACGACGTCGGAATCAGTCGTCGGACCATCGCGGAAATTCACCGTTTCACCGGACACGATTTCATGCGTCGCCTCCCAGATCGGAGTTGGACTGGCGCTGATGGTCGGAGTCGCGTGTGGTGTCGTCAATCCGGTGGTCTGTGCGGTCGGGCTGGCGCTGGTTGACGGCGTGCCCGCGCCGCCCAGCACGACGGGGGTGAGAGCGACGGATGATTCCGGAATGAAGTCGCTGAAAATTGGACCGACGCGCACGTAAATCCAGATGAAGCCGACGATACAGATAGCGATGGCAACGGCCATACTCAACCCAACGAGCATCCCCGTGCGTCGCGAATGTTGACGCAGCCTCGATGTGAGTCCCGGCTCGACCATGATCCTCCGTCGGGAAAAGCGCTCGCGCGTTCGCGCCACCGCGCGCGATTATACTATGGCTCGCGCTATCTTTGAGCCGTTCGTTCGCGCACCGCCGTGCCGGCTGCCGTTACAGCCCGCCCGAGAACGTGTCGCACTGATTCATATCACCCGTCCGATAGCCGGTCATGAACCACTGCTGGCGCTGAGCCGACGAGCCGTGCGTCCACGTCTCCGGATTCACTGTTCCCTGGAACTCCTTCTGAATCCGGTCATCGCCGACGGCCGCCGCGGCATTGAGACCGGTCGCGATGTCCTCCTGCGACAGTTGCGTCAAGTAGCCGGTCTGCGTCGCGTGATTGGCCCAAACACCGGCATAACAGTCGGCCTGGAGTTCCGTACGCACCGACGCGCTGTCGGCTCCCTGGCGATCATTCCCGATTTTCGCCAGCGTGCCGAGGAGATCCTGAATGTGATGTCCATATTCGTGCGCCAGGACATAAGCTTCGGCGAAGGTGCCGCCCCCAGTCGCGCCGAACTTGGTGCGCAGCTCATCGAAGAAGCCGAGGTCGAGATAGACCATCTTATCGCCCGGGCAATAGAACGGTCCGACGTCGGTTGTCGCCGGTCCACAAGCGGTCGATGTTTGATCGGTGAAGAGTACGGTTTTGGACTGGGTGTAGGTTTTGCCGGCCTGCGTAAAGACTGAGTCCCAGTATTCCTGGATGCTATTCACGTAGCCGACGATGCGGCAGTCCTGCTGATCGGTGTCCGAACCGGTCTGGCACTTCTCGGCGATCGCTGGGCCCTGTGCGTTCTGGGCATCGCTACCGATCGCGGCCGTCGGCTGCGGCTGGCTACCGTTGATAACATCACCCGGATTAGCACCGAGCAGAATCGCGATGATCACGATGACGATGCCGATCCCGCCGCCGACGCCACCAATCGCCATGCCGCGCCCGCCACCCATGCCGCGTCGATCCTCAACCTGCGAGGTGTCGAGTCGCGCATTCTTATTGAATATCGGCATCGCTCCCCCTTCGCCGGATCGACGATAGTGCCCGGCGCACGCTCCACGGTTCCATCGCATAAGTGCGATCAATCCGCCGCGCGATAGATGCAATCGCTATGCCAACACCATCGGACAGACGTTCATACCGTGCGCCCCATTGTAGCGGCATTTCGCCTCCGACGAGAGCCGGCCCGTCGATCCGATCCTGTCTCCATCGCGCCAGAATACGCTCTGCTACACTCAGGGAAACACGAGCTTCTGGTGCAAGTGCGCAACCTGGTCGCCGACAACACCGGCGGAGCGGAGGACGAAGATGGCTCAGTTCAAGAACTATGGTGGCTCTAATAGCAAAACCAGGTGACGAGCGGTTCGTGATCGCGGCGTAGACTCCGAAATTGTCACTTGATGGAACGCCTGACGCAGTGGTGATCCAAGAGTGAATCTGCTAGTCTCATCGAGAAAGACTGGAAACGGGGAGCAGCAGAGTGTCTACGCGGGTTTTGATGACTGGATACGAGGGCGAATCCATTCGAGATTTCATCCCGAAACTAGTGTTGGCGAACGTCGAGATGCTGATTGACGTCAGGCGGTTTGCCTCTAGCAGAAAACCTGGGTTTTCCAAGAACGCTCTAAGGGAGGTCCTGGAAGATGTCGATATCGAATATCTGCACCTTCCCAATTTGGGAATGCCGAAGGACCTTCTCAAGCGCCGGCACGAATTGTCCGATAACGGCCCAATACTCGACGCTTATGATGAACTTCTGCCACAGCGACAGAGCGAGATCAATATACTTCTAGAAGCTGCCGAGACTTGGCACAGCTGTCTACTGTGTTACGAAGCTGACGAAACACAGTGTCACCGAACTCGGCTTGCCCGGTTCATTTCTGCGCAACGACCCGACGTGATATTCATATCGCTCTCGAATGAGATTGAGACATAACCGTCGGTGGATAGTAGATACCGATGGTGATCCAAGACTTCGGATGTCTAAGCATCGTGCCGAGGAAAAGATGGAAATCTCTCTTCGCCATCTCGTCCTCGTATTTCTGCCGGAACTTCTCCTCCCAGTTCGATCCATACGTCCATCGCCAGTTACGGTATGTTTGGATCACCTCCCAATCTACGATCTTCATACGATGTCCTCGACAATTGGGATTGTCACAGAGATATCGATAAGAGAACGCATATGGCGGGCTTTCGAGTGTGATGATCTCAGGATCAAAGAAGCGCCGTGTCGTTAGAAAGCGTCGTTGTTGCTCGCTCCATCCGCCCTCCTGTGGTTCGATCACGAGTTCTTGAAGCTTGCGAACATGCACAAGTCCGAGGCTCTGTTCGCCAACGTCTCGCGATTGGAGGTCTTCGACGCAGTCACTTCGCAATGGAAACAGTATCTCATTGCGTTCCCTCCATTGCTTCTGCGTCTCGATTCTACTGACGCGCTCGATGTCTGCATTGAGATTGATTCGATAACTTTCGGGTCGAGGATCGCTCGATCGCTGAACTTTCAAACGGACAACATCATACTTGCGAAACTTCTGACCATCAGGCAGCAAACGGTAAGGAATTGGATGCAGTCTTACCCACGAGTGATCCCTCAATCGAACGCCCGCTACGCAAGATGTCTCTCTGTGTTTCTGTGAAGGATTGGGATATGCTCGGACTGTCACGAGCACATCCTCAGTCTGCCATGAACTTGATGATTGCATACGTTACGGTTATCCCTCCTGCTGGAAGAGCGATGGCTGTTGTCCTGGCTTCTTCTGGAATTCTGAAAGCTGGTATGGGTTGTAGCGCGGCGGAATCTTCGGCTGCTGCCCTTTGAGCAACTCCCCGATCGTGATGATCTGCATCCGTGGATAATCCTGGTTCATCCACTCAGAATGGTAGAACCCCGCCTCGAGTGCCTCGACGGTCATTTGGCTGGTCGGGCTTTCCAGTGTGATGAGCAACCCCAATTCCGACTTCTCACGCTCGACCGTACCCTTCAAGTCGCGAATCGTCGCACTACTGACGTGGCCGGACTTGACCTGAACGATGCACCGGTGCGGTGATTTCGGGTTATCACCGAGGAATGAGATGGCCCCGTCGACGCCCTTGTCGGCGCCCTTCTTGGGTTTACCCTTGGCGTCGTCAACGGGTCGAGCACCGACGAGAGTAAGCGCCCAATACTGAAAGTCGTATCGATCTTCCTCGGCCAACGCGCGCGCCCCGGCGATGTCTGCGGGTTCGCCGTGGAGGTGGACCTCGACACCTGGGAACATACTCCTCATGCGCGAGACGATGAGGGTAATCGCAAGGTGCGTGATGTCGATCCCAAGCCATCGGCGACCGAGCTTTTCGGCGGCAGCGATCGCCGTTCCGCATCCGCAGAATGGATCGAGAACGAGATCATCGTGGTTAGATGATGACTCGATGATCCGCTCGAGTAATGCGACAGGCTTTTGGGTAGGATAACCCAGCGATTCATTTCCTGCCGCTGGTGGTATGTCGTCCCAAAGATCTTGAAGCGGGATCCCTGGCATTTCATCAGCGAATTGCATCAACCGTGGCATGCCGGTTTCACGGTGGACCACCCAACCGTTTCGAGCAAAGTCCACGAGGTTTTCACGGGAGTAGCCCCAGAATCGCCAGAGTATGGCCGCACGCCTCGGTACTCCATTGCTGGTTGTGGCGTCTGGTACTCATCATTGAGAT
>CALAGB010000506.1 GCA_937891245.1 uncultured Thermomicrobiales bacterium
TCGGTGACAACTTCCAGAAGCACAGCTACCCGTTCGGCCTCATCATCAACGCCACCGGCGAACGGTTTGTCGATGAGGGCGCCGACTTCCGCAACTACACCTACGCCAAGTATGGCCACGAGATCCTGCGCCAGCCGGGGCAGTTCGCCTGGCAGGTCTTCGATAGTCAGGTGACGCACCTGCTGCGCGACGAATACCGCATTCGCGAGGTCACCAAAGTCAAGGCCGATACGCAGGAGGAGCTGGCTCAGAAGCTCGACGACGTCAATCCCGAGGGCTTTCTGCGCATGATCCACGAATACAACGCCGCCGTGCGCACCGATATCCCCTTCAATCCGACGATCAAGGATGGCCGCCGTACCGAGGGACTGAAGCTCGACAAGACGAACTGGGCCAACCGGCTCGATACACCACCGTTCGAGGCGTATCAGGTCACCTGTGGCCTCACCTTCACCTTCGGCGGGCTCAAGGTCGATGAGAACGGGCAGGTCCTCGACGCTGAAGAGGTGCCGATGCCGGGGTTGTATGCTGCCGGAGAGCTACTCGGCGGGCTCTTCTACTTCAATTATCCGGGTGGAACAGGCTTGATGTCCGGCGCCGTCTTCGGCCGAATCGCCGGGAATGCCGCGGGCAAAGCTGCCAGCGCGTAAGAAGGATTGACTCGCGCAGAGGCACAGCCTCTCGTCATCCTGAACCGCAGTGAAGGATCTCTCCTGCGCTTCCCAGAATACGACGCATGGGTACGGAGGGGAGGTTCTTCGCTGCGGCTCAGAATGACAGGCAGTCTCCGCGTCTCAGCACGAGGAAACATTCACATCCGGTATTCGAGCGGGTCGATGCGCCGGGTCTTCTTCGGTTGCTCGATCGGCTCCGGATCGACCTCGGCGTCTTTACGCACGACCACAATCCCGGCCAGCTTATCCTGCACCGTCTGGCCCTTCCGATCCCACGAGATCCAGACATGGCCAAAGGCGCTGACCAGAAACAGCACATACCCGACATTCAGCGCGAGTGATTCGGCGTTGGAAAAACCGTTCGAACTCGATCGCCCAGAGCCGAGCAGTACCACGACGAACCAGGAGCCGATCAAGCAGAGCATCAGCAGACCGCGAATAAGAGCCTGCCGAACGACTGGCGTCTCGCCGCTTTTGACCGACAGGATCTTGATACGCGCCAGTCGCATGCCCGGTGAGGGACCGTGCACGGTAAAGTAGGCGAAATAGCCAACGATGATCAGCGCCAGGAAGAGCACCCAGAGCGCGTCGATAGCCTGCGCGCGCGATGAGTAGCCGGTGGTGTAGAGGATCAAGCTGGATATGAGCGACGGCAGGATAAAACAGAGGGCCACATCGACGAGAAAGCCAGTCATGCGGCGCCAGAAACCGGCCGCACCCGGCCACGCCTCACGCTCCAGTTGAGCGGCCGGTTTTGGTTGCATCGTCACGTCTCACCCTTTCGCGCCATGCCTATACCCCGGCACAAGTGTACCGCCCTCCCCCTGACCGGTTCCTCTCAGGTTGACAAGGATGCACGCTTCCCGGCATGCTCTGGCCCGCATGGGCGTCGCTGTGGGCGCTCTGCTGGACGCAACCTCATGGAGGAACGATGGTCAAGACGGAGGTCCAGGTAACGCGCGCGGACATTGAAGCGGCCGATCAGCGGATCGACGGCTGGATTCGACGCACGCCGGTGATCGAGCTGGAGCGTGGCGCGTTTGGACTTCCCGGACGGATCATTCTTAAACTCGAGCTGCTCCAGCGCAGCGGCACGTTCAAAGGACGTGGCGCCTTCTATCTGTTGCTCAATCGCGAGGTGCCGAAAGCTGGCGTCGTGGCGGCCTCGGGCGGAAACTTCGGCGCGGCCATCGCCTACGCCGCGCGCTCGCTCGGGCATCACGCCACCATCTTCGTGCCGAGGGTGACGAGCGCGACCAAGCAGGCGAAACTGCGTGCGCTCGGCGCCGAACTGATCGTCACCGGCGATGTCTACGCCGACGCGCTGGCCGCCAGCAAGGAACGCGTCGCCGAGACCGGCGCGCTCTTCGCCCATGCCTATGATCAGTTCGAGGTCGTGGCCGGGGCCGGCACCTGCGGTCGCGAGATGGACGAGCAAATCCCAGGGGTCGACAGCGTACTGGTCGCGACCGGCGGCGGCGGGCTGATCGGTGGCATTGCCACCTGGTTCGGCGGCAAGGCGCGCGTCATCTCGGTCGAATCGGAACAGACGGCCTCGCTCGCATCAGCCCTGGCGGCCGGTGAGCCGGTCGATTTCCCGCCGAGCGGCATCGCGTCCGACGCGCTCGGCGCCTCACGCGTCGGCGACATCGGCTTCGCGGCGGCGCAGCGCTGGGTCGACCGGGCGCTGCTCGTCCCGGACGACGCGATCGTCGCCGCCCAGCATGCGCTCTGGGATCAACTACGGATCGCCAGCGAGCCGGCCAGCGCGACGCCCTTCGCCGCCCTCATGACTGGCGCTTACCTGCCGGCTGAGGACGAGACCGTCTGCGTTCTCGTCTGTGGCGCCAACGTCGACCCGGCGCTGCTCGCAACGACGCACTGAGCGCGGTTCCCTATCAAGAACTCGGCGTTCAGTCTTCGGCTGCCGGCCGGAGGCTGAGGGCAGAGTAGATTTCACCGAGGAAGCGGCTCGGGCGGGTTGCCAGCAGGTGGGTACCGGTGAAGCCCACTCGCCCCGCCAAAATCTCCCAGGTCGGATAGGAAAGCGGATAGGGCACCCAGTGGTTGCCGCGATCGGCGTTGTATTCGATCAGAATCAGGCGGCCGCCGGGCTTCAGATAGCCCAAAACGTGGCGCAATACCGCATCCTTCTCGCGCTGATAGTGAAGCGAATTTGCCATGACGATGCCGTCGAGCGGCGGGAGCGTCAACGGCTCCGTAAAGTCAGCTACTAGCGGATGAACTGTCGTGCCGGGGAAGCGTCGCGCAAGGTCGTCCTGCTGTCGCCGCAGCGCGCGCCGGTCGAGATCGATCGAATAGATCTCACCCTCCGGTCCGAACAGATCGGCAAGCGCCAGCGTAAAGGCGCCGGACCCCGAGCCGAAATCGGCCCAGATGCCACCAGGCTCGGCAACACCAGGTTCGATCAGCGCGACATGATCTTCATGCTGCAACGGAGGCGACCTCTTTTCTTCCGGGCGGAACATGCTACCGTTACCAGGTTCACGCGCACTCGCGGTTGGACCGTGTGGAATGCAACCCAAACACCCTGCATTAAAGCAGGTGGGAATAATCTCAGGAACAACCGACGAAAGGGGGACTTTATGAGTCGGAAGATCCGCATCGGTGTGCATCTCAACCCGCAGCATGGCGATTTCGATGACTATCTGCGGGCCGCCGCGAAGGTGGAGGAGATGGGAGTCGATGTCATCACCGTTTGGGACCACTTCTTCCCGCTGCAGGGCGATCCAGGCGGCAAGCACTACGAGTGCTGGACGACACTGGCGGCGTTGGCGCAGATGACGAGCCGCATCGAACTTGGCCCGCTCGTCACGGCGATCGGCTACCGCAACCCGAACCTGATCGCCGATATGGCGCGCACGATCGATCAGATCTCACACGGCCGCTTCATTCTCGGCCTCGGCGGTGGCTGGTCACAGCGCGACTACGACGAATACGGCTACGAATTCGGCACCCCGGCCAGTCGCTTGCGCGATCTGCGCGATGCTTTGCCGGTGATCGAGGCACGCCTCGCCAAGCTCAATCCGCCGCCGGTGCGCAAGATGCCGATCCTGATCGGCGGCGGCGGCGAGAAGATCACACTCCGGCTCGTGGCCGAGCATGCCGATATCTGGCACTGCAACGCTGACAACGAGGGGCTGCTGCATAAGATTCAGGTGCTCGACGGCTGGTGCGCCAAAGTTGGCCGCGATCCGGCCAGCATCCAACGCTCCACCGGCGTCGGTGTCTCCACCAAGCTGACCGACGCCGACACCTGGGTCGATGCCGGGTACAGCCTCTTCACCTACCGCAGCAGCGGCCCGGAATGGGATCTCGGCCCCGTCGCCGACTGGCTCGCCTGGCGCGACGACAAGAACGCGGGACGGTAGAACGAGTATCTCGCGCGACCCTCTCGCGGGTGTCCCGGCGGAGACGCAGAGAATTGAATGTGAAGATCTCTGCGTCTCCGCGCGTGTTCATCTACTCCCCGGCGAACCCCTGGCAGTTACCCATGAGCGGGAAGACGTAGCTCTGCAGGTTGGCGAGCATCTGCCGCACATGGTTGCGATCGTGATAGAGCCATTCATGCAGCAGATCGTTGACGCGCAGGTAGCCGACGTGCGGGTGCATGCCGCCACGATGGAGATCGGTGTCGCTCAAGCCGCGAACGAGCGCACAGCTCTCACGCCGAACGCGGGTGAATTCGTCGAGGAGATCGTTCAGATCGCGGGCGCAGTCGTTTCGTTCACGTTCGACCGCTGCCTGATCCCAGGCGAGCAACTCCGGCTCATCGTGTTGAAGCATGGTGCGAATGCGACCGGCAAAACCGCGCCGCTCGGCTTCGATGATATGTCCCAGCGCTTCCTTGACGCACCATTCCTCCGGCCCCGGATGCCAATCCACCGCGCGTTCCGGCAGCGCCGTCAGTTCGGCACGCACGATCGTCGTCATCGCCTCCAGCAGGTCCGCCACTTCGCCCGGCGTCAACATCGTCGGC
>CALAGB010000507.1 GCA_937891245.1 uncultured Thermomicrobiales bacterium
GGGGATCGCGAGGCGTTGGATGCGCTCTGCCGCCGCGAATGGCGCTCAGTCTACGCCATCGTTTACGCGGCCGTGCGCGATCGCCAGGAGGCGGAGGACCTGACGCAGGACGTCTTCGTGCGGGCGCTTAACGCGCTCGATCGCTATCAGGAGACGGACGTCCCCTTCCGCGCCTACCTGGCGGCCATCGCGCGGAATCGGGTGCGCGATCGCTGGCGCAAGCGCCAGTTCGCGCAGGTCGGCCTCGAGCACGCACCGGAACTCTTGGCGCACGATCGACCGGATGTCGCGCTGGCGGGGTTGCCACTCGCGGTCGATATCAATGAGGCGATCCTGGAGCTGCCCGAGGATTACCGCACCGTCTTGCAGTTGCGTCTCTGGGAAGACCGTTCGAGCGAAGAGGTCGCCCGGCTGATGGGTCGCAGTGCCGGTGCCGTGCGCGTGCTGCAGTATCGCGCGCTGGCGGCGTTGCGCCGTACATTGGAAGAGGAGCCACACCGATGAATCAGCGTGAGCGTGAACAGGCGCTGGATCGCTTCATCGACCAGCTAATCGCGGGCGATCGTCCGGCTGACCCGGACGATCCCGAACTCGCCGCGCTTTGTGCCGTGGTGCGCGATGTCCGCCGGCAGCGGGCCGCGATACCAACACCGGACGTGGAATCGCGGCTGACCGAACAGGTCGCCTCGCGCGTGCGGCCGTCTGTCCCCACGGTCGAGCCGAATCAGCGGCGACATCGCGACGCTCCACCGCTCGATTTCCCGCTCCCCGTGCCACAGCCCGTCCGCATCGATCATGCGCCGCACCGGCATCGCTGTCTGCGCGACATCGGCCAGGCGGTGGCCGCTGGGCTGGTTCTGTTGCTGGTGGGCGCGCTGCTCGCGGCGCTGCTCGGCGGCCGGCTGCGGCAGGATCAGACGCCACAACTTGGATCGCAGCCGAGTTTTAACCGGCTGGCGAGTACACCACCAGCGATGATTACACTGGATGACGCCCGGCGGAGCGTGCGCGCCTTCCTCGGCGAGCCGAATGCGGCGCTCGACGGCAAGCTGGATACGCCGGAGTCCGGCACTTCGCCGATCCTCTTCCGCCCGTCGCCCGAGCGTGCGCTCTATCTGTTGACGCGCAGCGACGAGCAGACCGGGACGCCCGATACCTTCATCGTCGACGCCAATGGCGGAGCCGTCCTGCGAGCGATCCTGCCGAGCCAGGCAGCCGGTGCCGCACGCGCGACGCCGCTCAGCGACGATGCGGCCGGTACGGTCGCCGAACAGTTCGCCCGTGCGCACTTCTCAGGCCAGTTCGACACGCTGTCGCTCGCGACTTATCCCTACAGCCCCGACCACCGCTACTTGATCATGGATCCCGACCCCGCGACGTTCAAGAATTATGTCGAATTCTCCTGGCGCTTGCATTCGACCGACAACCGCTGGCTGCCGACCTGGGTCTCGGTCGATGTCGACCGCACAACCGGCGACGTCGTGCAATACGTAGCTCGCGCCAGCGGCACGGAGAACATCGAGTCGCCGACGGTCACGCAGCAACAGGCCGAACAGATCGCCATTCAGCACGCTGCGCCGGACGGCAACACCAGCAGCATCACGGTCACGAGCGCCGCGCTCATGACGACCTACTGGGACCAGCAGACCGAAATCTGGGTCTGGGCCGTCGAGCTGCACGGTGTTCCATCCGAACCGGACAGCAACGGCACGCTGAGCGGCGTCCGCATCAACGCCCGGACCGGGGCCGTCGTCGGGGATGCGATGACGCTGAATTAGGTTTCTAGCGTGTTCGGGGTGAGAGCTTGGCGACCTGTGCCATCGGGAGAAAGAGCCTGGCTCCGCCACCGGCATGCGGCTCGAAGCCATATCGCTGATAGAACCGCTGGGCCGCGTCGTCTATTGGATCGACGACGACGGCCATGGCGGCAATCTCGGCGGAGTTTCGCAACGCGCGATGCAACGAATCGAGCATGAGGAAATCTCCAAGCCCCTGGCCTTGATACGCTTGATCGAGTGCCAGACGACCAATCAAGGTTGCGGGGAGTTCCCCATAGCGCGGGAATTTCCGGCGAAGTCCTTCCGGGAGATCAGTCAGTCGGATGTACGTCGCACTGAGCGAGTAGTAGCCAGCAATGCTCCCGTTATCAGTGTCGATCAGCAGGTGAATAGCGGCGATGTTCCGTCGTTGATCTTGGCTAGCCTGTTCGCGCACGTAACGATCGAGCGCTTCGACTCCACAACGAAATGCCGTGCGATCATGCTCCTTGCCGAGGAGTTCAAACCGAAAGCGCGATCGACTCACCGTCTATTCGCCAAAATATTCGAGATATCTACGGTTCGCCTCGCGAAGCTTCTCGTTCGGCTCGGGCGGATTCAGCAAAGACTTGACGAATGAAATCGATCCCTCGCGCGTCAACGTAATCAGGTTGTGCCTCTGAACCGTCTCTTCCGCTGCCGCTCTGAGCTTACTCACCATGAAATCGGTCAGACTGAGCCCTTCAATATCTGCCGCATATTGGATGAGTTCCTTCTGTTCCGGGTCGATTCGGGCCTCGAGTCGCGCCGCCTTTGCATTGCTCTTGGTCGCTGACATGGTTTATGCATCCTTTTGTGACTGTTGTACCGAGAAACTCATCGTAAGCGTACGGCTTGGTGCCGTACGATTCAAGAATGAAGTCGGAATTACTCGACTAAAGAGATCGGCCGGTACCCCAAAATAGTCGCGCAGCCGGGCGATCGGGCGTTTCGATGGGGTGAATCGGACGGGGCGAACAAGATGGTTTTGCCGAAGCCTTCAATGTGATCGTCATTACGTATGGATAAAGACGACCGTGCCGAGCGGTGCCCAGTCGTACAACCAGGCCGCTTGCGGGGTGGCCAGATTGACACAGCCTGGACTCATGGGGTGACCGAAATTTCGGTGCCACCAGGCCGCATGAAACGCGTAGCCACCTTCCGCAAAATACATGACGTACGGCACATTCGGAACGTAATAGTACTCGCCGGTCGCGGTTGTCCAGCCCGCCATGTCCTGTTCGTCGTACTTGGCAAAAATGTGGAAGAGTCCGGCTGGCGTCGGCGTGTCCGGTAATCCGGTGGAAACATACGTGCCATAGACGCGTGTGTCGTATTCCCAGGCGCGAAGAGTCTGCTTCGAGAGGTCAACTTCGATCCATTTTGGCTGATCAACCGGCGCACCTGCCGGAGCAACGACCTGCCAAAAGGCCGGATCGTAGACGGGGATGTCTCCTTGTGGCGCCGGCGCCGTGTTGATGCCGTCGTGTTTGGCAATCGCTGCGCCAAGACGTTGTAGCGTCACGACTGGCTGGCCATTCTCGTCGGCTTGTTGTTCCATGATCGCGCGCTCAAAGCATTGAACGATCAATCCCGACGAGGGATCGCGAAACATCTCGGAGATTGGATAACCGAGAACCGCTGTCTCACCATCGCCCTCCCAGAAACTGCGGAAGACGCCGGAGAGCGTGTGCCCGGTCTCATCGAAATAACGCGCCTCGGCGCTGGCGTCACCCCGCGGCACGCGGGCAAATGGATCGGGCATCGACACGTTCACGCCATTTGCCCATGCCAGCTGGAGATGAAGTTGCTGGCTATGACGAACATTGTTCGCCAAAACCGGTAAGGACTCGCTGCCAACGAGTCGCAGCTGAACGGCACCCTCAGCGTCACTGCTTGACTTCGATTCAAAGATGGCGCGTTCGAAGTATTGAATCGTCGAACCGGACGACGTTCCACGCATCGGCTCGGTAAGCGGATAGCCAAATATGCTCAACCCGCCGTGCGCTCGCCAGTAGCTCAAAAAGGCACCGGCCACTGAATGCCCGGTCGTTGGGAAATAGACACGGCTGGGGCCAGCGTCCGGATCGGGCACGTCCGGCGGACGGGACCAAATAGACTCCGCGCCGGCCGGACCCGCGACGAGCAAAAAGGACAAGAGTATGAGGAACAGGATGGCGATTGTTGCTTGAACGTGTCTTCGCATCTCAATTCCCAGGTCGATATCCGACAACGGTGCTTCAGATGTGGGATACGTGGCCCAAACTGATATGCGTTAAACTGGACCCACTAGAGTATAGCGAAGGAGCTACGGAATTGGTCAATTTATGACAGCGTGCATTCACGATGATCGTTCCGTGGCTCAGCCTCTGAATGCACACGATCGTGTCGAACTCGACTGCTCTACGGTATCGACAGAATAACATATCGGCGAAGCGACGTTGTGGAAGGCCATCTATGCCAATCGCACGAATCAACGGTACGGAGATCTATTACCTGATCGTTGGCTCAGGCTCTCCTTGTCTGGTCATGCATGGTGGTTTGGGAGGCGATCACGGTTGTTTGCACCCCTGGATCGACCCGCTTGGAGACGATCTCAGGCTGATCTACTACGACCATCGTGGCAATGGACGTTCCGGCAGACCACCGCTCGAGACGATGACCTATGACCAGCTGGCTGCTGATGCTGACGCGCTTCGCGCTCAGCTTGGCTTCGAAACGGTTGTGGTAATGGGCTTCTCCGCGGGTGCGGCGATCGCCTTGCACTATGCCCTTCACTACGCACAGCATGTCACCCATCTCGTCCTCGTTGGCGGACACGCGTCCTGGGACTATGGTGATGAAATAGTAGCTGCGTGTGAGCGACGGGGAGCGACGCCGCAAATGATGGAAGCGGTCAATCGTCTTCCACGGGATGATGCGGACCTGGCAGAGATGGTTCGGGGCTTCATGCCACTCTACCTTCATCACTTCGACGCGACTCTGGCCGAGCAATATATGAGTAACGTCGCTTGGGATGCCGCCGCGAACATCAGGTATGGCGAGTTGTTACAAAACTACAACCTGGAACCTCGGCTCGCGGAGATTCGTGCTCGAACGTTGATCATCGTAGGTCGTGACGACGTCATTACTCCGCTTGCACAAGCTGAGCGCCTCCATCACGGAATCCCAGATTCAGAGCTGGTAATCTTTGAACACAGCGGCCATCTTCCGTACCTGGAAGAACCTGAGGAATTTTTTCGGGTTGTGCGTGACTGGCTCGACCATGCCGATGATCGGCGCTGATCCTCGGTTGGTTTGGATCGGATCGGCGAGAAGAGCGCGAACGAGCTCAATCGCTCATTGACGGTTACCCGATGAACAGATCGGCCGGCACGCCGAAGTAATCGCGCAGCCGCTGGATCTGCCCCTTCGAAAGCTCGCGTTTACCCCGGAGCACTTCTGAAATAGCAGACTTGCCACCGAAAAGATGCGCCAGATCCTTCTGCGTTAACCCGTTCTCTTCCATCAGATGCCGGAGCGCTGCGGTCCCACGCACATCCGGAATATCGATATACGCATCTTCGTAGTCTTCGACCAGTCGATCGAGTACATCTAGATAGTCAAGCGCATCCGCTGACAGATCTGGTTGATCAATGAGTCCGTTGATCATGTTGATCGCGTCATCCAGTTCATCCTCAGTGTGGATTGGACGCAGTGGAAAGCGTTGGACGAGCGCGAAATATTCGGATTCGGCTTTCGGGATTGCCATCTTCTCGACCCTCTCAGTCTTGCTTCCAAGCGTCTCTGCTGTATTCTTGATGTGTTAGAATGCTGCGAATGTAGATCTTCTGTCGGTTATAGTGAATCGTTGTGATCAGACGATAGCGATTACCACGAATATTGAAAACGGTCCAGCGCTCGACTGCGTCCGCAGAGGGATACGTCTGGCGCACCTCTTCAAGATTGCGCCATTCCGCGCGTCTCGCTACGGAGTACCAGGCATCGAGCGCATCTTTCGAGTCAGCGTGTGACATCCAGAATATCTGGAGCAGCTTCTTGCTAATCACGTGCACAGAACGCACTCCTCGCATACGAGTTTACAAAATGAGAACTCATCGGTCAAATGTTATGGCGAGGGCGTTTCTACGTCCCGCTGAGTTACGCTACAATGCTCCTCAAACCAAAGATCCGGCTGTGATGAGGAGCGGTAGGTTGGATTGGGTCGGGTGCAGAGAGCCGCGGGGCTGGGATGCGGTGCCGATCGCCGGCTGACATGACCTCGGAGCCGCGCGCCGAAGCTGTGGTGGTAGGCCGCGCCGTTGCCCACGTTAGCGGGCAGGACTGACGACCATCGTCAGTCGAAGGCCGCTGTCGTGAGGTAGCGGCAAACCAGGGTGGTACCGCGAGCGCGCCCCTCGTCCCTCGGGATGATGGGCGTTTGGTTTGCTCGCGGAGGTACGCCCTGATGACTGCTCCCTCGTTCTACGTCACGACCCCGATCTATTACGCCAACGGCTCGCCGCATATCGGCAGCCTCTATACCACTGTCGTTGCTGACTTTCTCGCGCGCTATCACCGGTTGGCGGGCGACACGACCTTCTTCCTTACCGGCCTGGACGAACACGGCGAGAAGATTTTCCAGACCGCCCAGGCGCGGGGAACCTCACCGCAGCCGTTTGTCGATGAACTTGCCGAGCGTTTTCAACAGACCTGGCAGACGTTCAACATCTCCTACGACATCTTCATGCGCACGACCGATCTGGAGCATGGCCGGATCGTGCGGCACGTGCTGGAGCAGGTGTACGCGGCTGGCGACATCTACTTCGCTGAGTACGAGGGGCGCTACTGCGTCGGCTGCGAGCGCTTTCTGACCGAAAAGGAACTGGTCGACGACCTCTGCCCCGATCACAGTGTGGCGCCGGAGTTGCGTCACGAGGGCAACTGGTTCTTTCGCATGGAGCGCTATCGCCCGTGGTTGCGTGCCGAACTGCTCGCGCAGCCCGAGTTAATCGGGCCGGAACGCTATCGCAACGAAACGCTCGCCATGCTCTCCGAGCCGATCGGCGATCTCTCGATCTCCCGCCCGCGAGCGCGCGTCCCCTGGGGCATTCCCCTTCCCTGGGACGACGAGCAGGTGACCTATGTCTGGTTCGACGCGCTGCTCAACTACCTGAGCGCGCTCGACTATCCAACCGGCGCCGCCTACGGCACCTTCTGGCCGAGCGTCCAGCATCTGATCGGTAAGGATATTCTGAAGCCGCACGCCATCTTCTGGCCCACCATGCTGCGCGCGATGGGGGTGCCGCTCTATCGGCGTCTGCTGGTCGGCGGCTTCCTGCTCGGTGCCGACGGCCGCAAGATGAGCAAATCGCTCGGCAACGTGGTCGATCCCTTCGCGCTCGCCGAGCGCTACGGCGCCGATGCCGTCCGCTATTACCTGCTACGCGAGTTCCCCTACGGCCAGGATGGCGCGGTGTCGGAAGCCGGGTTGCGCGAACGTTCCGCTGCCGATCTGGCGAACACGCTTGGTAATCTGGTCAACCGCCTGCGTGTCATGCTCCTCCGCTACCGTGACGGTGCTGTTCCCCTCTTCTTTCCCGATGCCGCCCTGCTGGCCGAGGGGAATGATCTGGTAGCGGCCGTCACTGCACTCGTCGCGGAGATGCGCATTCATCTCGCGCTCGAGCGGATCATGCGCTTTGTGCAAACGCTCAATCGTTATGTCGACGATCGCCATCCGTGGGAATTGGCCCGCGACCCGGCTCGAAGCGACGACCTTGATACGGTCCTTGCCAGCCTGTTCACCGGCCTTGATATCGCCTCCATCCTGCTCACCCCGGCCATGCCCGGTAAGATGTCTGAATTGCGGTCCAGCCTCGGTCTGGCAGCCGCGGCATCGTTCGCTGAGGGGCGCACTGTCGAGCCGGGAACGCGGATACCGGTTGAGGCGGGGATCTTGTTTCCGAAGGGGGCGTAGGCGGACGTGTCGGCGTTGCCGTTACGTTGTCCACGCCCGACCGTCGCCCGAGGTTGAAACATCGGGCTATGAGACGAAATCCCTGTCGGGATTGAGAACAAGCCTTCTCAATCCCCCGCCGGGGCCGTCGTCTCCGGAGACCGGGACCTCGGTCCCGGACGGCGGGCGGCCCCGCTTGCTCCACCCCGCTCCTCACCCGTATCCTGCGGGCATGATGCTTGA
>CALAGB010000508.1 GCA_937891245.1 uncultured Thermomicrobiales bacterium
AAAGACGGCTTCACCGGCACGCTCCGCACCCTGACGCTCAACGTCAAGGTCAAGTTCGTCCCTAACGACAAGGGCAGCGAGAACGCCCCCGACTTCCGCATCCAGGCGGCCGGCGGCTACGACATCGGCGCGGCGTGGAAGAAAATCAGCCAGGCCGAACGGCCCTACCTGTCCGTGACCCTCGACGACCCTTCGTTCCCGGCGACGATCTACGCCCGGCTGATCGAGGAAGACGACGGCACGCACAACCTGATCTGGTCGCGCAGCAAGCCGACGGCCTGACGGCTGCCCCCCGCACCCCGTCCATCGCGGCGGGGTGCATTTTTTTGGCCTGCCCGATCTACTCCAGTAGATCGGGCAGACAGTCAGCAAACTCGGGTTGGATCTTGCTCATCGGCTTGGTGATGACCTCATCGCCGGTCAGGATCGCAAGCGCCATACCGGTCATCGTCGTCAGACCGTTGCCGTTGCGCAGGACCTGCAGGGCAAGGTGCGCCGGGAAGCCCTCCGCGCTGCGGCGCAGTGGATGGATGCCGCCATGCACGAACGAGTTCATTGCATGCCACGACACATCCTTGAAGCGCACCAGCATCTGGTGCGCAGTGGCTGGGACGCCTCGGCCAACCCGCTTGCCGATCTGGTCGATCATTTCTTGGGCGCTGGGCAGGTTCTTCGCCGCCTGTTCGCTCTCCAGCGTGAGTGGCGCCAGCAGCTTGGCGATTGCCTGGTCGCTGGCGGCATAGATCAGCCACATGGCGCGGGTTAACGCCTCGAACTGCAGACGCATCAGGCTGACGGCCGAGTTGGGAAGCCCGAGTGCCATCAACGCCCGCAGTGCGGCTCCGTGCTCCAAGGCGACGAAGCACATGCCGAAGGCGGCTTCACCGCGACGCGAACCATCGAACTCCGCATCGTCGAGCAGAGACAGCAGCTTCTCGTGTAGTTCGTCGGAGCGATGGAGCATGCGTTCCAGCGGATCGTTCGGGTTTGGGTCTTCGTTCTCCATTACGTCATCGTAGGGCAGGGAATGCGTTCGTGCGTCTCCCGGCGATGCCGGGGCGCGCTGCGCATCGAGCCGCCGGTGGCGTCTAGCCCCGTCCGGGCTTTCATCGCTGACGCCTGCGAGCTGTGCTTGTCAAACCATAGCCAAACCATAACGGATGGCGGCATCGGTACCGACATGGCTTGCCATTACTTGATCCGCAGCCGCCTCAGCAGCTTTGCCAGCCCGATGGCGTACTCCTCTGAACTGGTGAAGTCCGCGTAGAGCTTGCCTTGCAGAAAGGTGGGGAGCGCGCATTTTTCGTACAGCAGGGGAAGCACGACGACTTCGCCGCTGGCGATTTCCCGATTGATCGCAATATCGAGTTCCTTCTTGACCCACGGTGCATCAATGGATTTCGCGGATAACACGACTCCGATATAGCGGGTTTCCTTCATGCCCTCTTCGATCTTGGCCGTGAGCGAATCGCCAACGTCGATCTCGGCTTCATCCACCCACACTTGGGGCACGCCGTGTTCGAGTAGATCCTTGCGAAGCTGTCGGACGAATGGTTTGTCAGCACCAGTGTGGCTCAGAAAAATGCCGTGATACTTTTCTTGGTGAGGGTCTGCTTTCACCAACTCCACGGCATCGAGAATGAGCCTGTTGGTAGCGGCTTCAGAGGAGGGTGGGGTGATGAGCCAGCCGGCCGTCGTGCCAATCGCAACTCGTCCGCCCAAGCTGTAGCCCTCGGGCGTGGATGCGATGGAGGTGTAGCTCTCATGGTCATCATCGGCCAGGCAAAGGCTCCATCCGGTTGTAGCCAAGGAAGCGAAGTACCGCGCAAACGGACTTTCCTGGTCAATAGCGCCCATCCGCCGACCTTTCTTGAGCTGGAGATCGCCGAGCTTGACCAGCCTTGCTACCGAAGGTGCCGCATAACCGTATGAAGTCTCCCGATAGCCGAAGAAGTTCATCCGCCTGGGCTCGGCGAGGCACCATACAACCGTTGTTCCACCGGCGATAGCAGCCTCAAGCTCTTTCTCTCGATCCGTGCTGTCAAATACCGTATCGAGGTCGTACTCGTCCTTCTTCCTCTTCAGGTCACCGAGTTCATTGGGAGAGTTGGAGAACTCACCCTCCTCTCCGAACAGGAAGTGCGAATAGCTCTTTGGATGAATGACGATGACGTCATATTCGTACAGGGCGAATGCTGCGCGTTCCTGGTCAACGGACGGCCGACATAACCCGAGGTTGTCGAATTCAATGCCATCGATCGGGGCGCCGGAGTATTTCAGACCAACAGTGAGCACTCTTTTCATCGGCGTCCTATTCAACTTGAAACCGTGGCACGCAGAGCGCCAAGGCGTGACCTTGCGTGTCGATCGAAGAGGGGCCTTCCGTGGCGCATGAACAGCAAGCGGCCCCGTCGGGATCCATCGGGTTCAATTTACCCGAGATCAACGGTGGGTAGTGGGCTGCGCCGCGATGACCATCTCTTGCAATTCCCGACGCACCTGCTCCAGCAGTTGCTCGGTCTTGCGTTCGCTTGTGCCAGCGTAGGCCAGCGTCAGCAGCGTGAGTGGGTGAATCTCCATGACCTCGCATAGCTCGGCCAGTTTGTTCAGGGTCGGGCTTTTCAGGTCGCGTTCCAGCGAACTCATATAGGTACGGCTGGACACGTCGGAGAACGCTTCCTGGCTCAGGCCGCGCGCTTTCCTGACCGTCTTCAATGCCGCCGCCAACCCGAGTTTCGCCGTCACCGATGGTTTCCCCCAAAAACCAAGATGACAGCCGATCGCGCCCTATAGGACTACAATCTATAGTGTTCATTTAATTGGAGCGTCTTCCGCATCCGCGCCTTTACGGATTTGCGCATGTGCGGATGGCTCCAAAGCCGGAGAGTCGTATCCGTGTCTCTCTTACCTCCCACGGTGCCGCCTTTGCGCTTTCGTGGCTGTACGGATGTGCTGGCTTGCGCATCCGTGCTTTCGCACGAAAGTACGGAATCGGGTCGGTGGATGCCCGCATCTGCGCAAAAGCGTATCCACGCATCAGCCGCTTTGTGCGGTTCCGTACGGACACTGACACAGGCGAAGCAGATACGCCGAGGGAGTGATCCTTGCAGAGGGCTGCAATCATGAATCCCTTCATCACCGACGACGAACGTACGCAGCTGCTGGCTAACGGCCAGACCCGAACCACCGCGCAGGACTTCGATCCGCTGCCGGTGGTCAAGCTGTTTACTCCGGACGCACACGCGACCTGGCTG
>CALAGB010000509.1 GCA_937891245.1 uncultured Thermomicrobiales bacterium
GCGCGGGTAGGTGACGAGCTGTACCGGGATGTTGCGCTCACGCAGCGCACGCCTGAAGCCGATCGCCTGGCTGACCGGCACGCGTTCGTCGTTCTTTCCGTGGAGCATGAGCAATGGCGTTTCGGCTTGACCGGCGAAGGAGATGGGCGAAACGTCGTTGGCCCGGTGCGGCCCGACACCGTCCCACGGCCGGCTGCCGCCGAGAGCGCTTTCGAACGACGGCAGATCGCTGGTCAGCGTCATCATGCCCCAGTCGGAGACCCCGGCGCCCATCACTCCGGCCTTGAAGCGATTGGTCTGCCCGACCGCCCAGGCGGTCATGAAGCCGCCCTGGCTCCAGCCGCCGATGCCGAGGCGCTCCGGATCGGCGATGCCGCGTTCGATGGCGGCATCGACCATCGAGAGGACATCGGGGAAATCGCCGACGCCGACGTTGCCGCGCGCCTGGGTGGCGAACCAGTGGCCATGTCCGACACCGCCGCGATAGTTCGGCAGCAGCACCGCGTAGCCGTGGTGGGCGAGCCATTGTCCCCAGCGGAGCGGTTGCAGGTTCCACTCGTTGCTGGAACGTCCGTAGGGTCCGCCATGCACCAACACCACCGTCGGCCACGGCCCGGCGCTTGCCGTTGCCGGTCGGATCAGAACGCCGTCGAGTTCCAGTCCGTCCGGCGCTTGCCAGAAGAACGGTTCCTGCGCGCCGAAGGCGAATGCGCGCAGCGGTGCGTGGTGATCGCTGACCTGACGCAGGGTATCTGGTCGTCCCACATGCAGTTCGGGTGGCTTGCTTCCGGATGTGCGCACGACCGCCAGGATGGGGTTGCCGTCGCTTTTGACGATGTCGGCGCCGCGCAGATCACCCTCCGGGTAGGCATAGAGCGGTTCGCGATGGCCGCTGGCGGGGTCAAGCCATTCGACGCGTATGCTCAATCCCTCGGCGATTGTTACGGCGATGCGTCTGCTCCCCGGCACAGAGCGCAGGCCGGTCACGCAATATCCGGCCTTGGCTGGCGGACCGATCCGTTGTGCGGGTGTCGATCCATCGGCCGCGACGGCGTAAACGGTGAATGAACCCTGCGGCTGCGGATCGTGTCCGCCGACAAAGAGAAGCGTCGTGCCGCCGGCGTTCCAGGTCAGGTCACGGGGTGTCCAGCCTCCATCAATGGCGATCTCCTGCGGCTTGGAGCCGTCCGCGACCGGGAGGACAAAGAGCCGGGAATGGATGCTCGCTTCCAGCTCGGGCGTCGGCCGGGCGATATAGGCGATGCGGCTGCCATCCGGTGACCAGGCAAGCTCCGAGACGTGCAGTTCACCCGTTGGCAGCGTTTGTGTCGTACCGCGCTCAAGATCGAAGAGGTGCAGCCGGTTGAGCGGCCAGCGTTCGCCGTAAACCTCGGCGTCGTCGCGCTCGCGTTCGCGCCGCTCGTCCTCGTCGTCCGGATCGTCGGGCGCGAGAAAGGCGATTGCTCGGCCATCGGGTGACCAGGCGTAACGCTCGATGCTCCGTTTGCGCTCGACCAGCGGCTCCGCTTCACCGCCGTCGCGCCGCATCCGGTAGAGCGCGCGACACTCCGGTTCGCTGCGCTCGGAAAGAAACGCCAGCCACTCGCTATCGGGTGACCAGCGCGGCTGCTCGTCGCGCCCTGCCCCGGCGGTAAAGCGACGCGCCTCCCCTGAGGCAATCGACGCGAGCCAGATGTCGCCCTCGGCGTGCTCGACGCGACCATAGGGCGTCGCGACGTAAGCGACCGACGCTCCATCGGGCGAGATTTGGGGGTCTTCCGGGTAAGAGAGTGAGACGATCAGTTCTTCCAACGTCGCCACGCGCGTCCTCCGCTTCCGTTATCTCCCTGGTCTCCGGCTGGTATCGCAGGCAAGGATAACCGACAACGCGCGTTCAGAACGCGTATCTCCTCAGCCGACCGCGGGCACGCGGCCGACCACGAGCACATTCGCATCGATCAGGCAGGTGTCCGGGTCGTTCAGGAAGCGGTCTCGTTCGTCCGGGTCGCGCAGCCGATCCCACGCCTGCCGATCCGCTTCGGGCAGGTCCAAGCCCGTAGCGGCCGTAACCAAGAAGATCAGCGCGTTCCGCCAGTAGCGGCGCGTCGTCGCATCGAGGGGAGCGGAGCGCTCGATCAGCGTTGCGCGCCGCCTGACATCCTCCAGCCCCGCCCGCCGCAGCCAGCCACCGAGCAGCGGGGTGCGCAACGTCCCCATGGCCTGCACTCCGCCGCGCCGCGCGGCCTCTTCGGAGAGCCGCAGAATCAGGCCGGGCGGTGCGGGTGTGATGGAGAGGTAGGCGCTATCGGCGTCCTTGACCGCCACCAGCCCGCCCGGACGCACGACGCGCCGGAACTCCGCCAGCGCCGTCGCCAATTCCGCATCGGTCAGGTACTGCGAGGTGTTGGCGAACCAGACGGCGTCGAAGCTGTCGTCCGCATACGGCAGATCGAGGACCGTGCCGGCGCGCGCCTCTACCGGGCAGGGCAGGGGCGACATGGCCACCCGTTGTTCCACCGCCGCGACGTTGTCGGGTGCGAGGTCGAGCGCCGCGAGGTGGCCCGTTGGGCCGACCAACTCGGCCAGACACGGCAGGAAGGAACCCGAACCGCACGCGGCGTCGAGCACGCGCCAACCGGGTTGGATACCGACGGCACGCACCTGTGCCTCATACTCAGGGCGACTCACAACGAAGTGATCGTCGAGCCACGCGGCGCCGGTGAGCGCCTGTCCCGTCGCGGATGCATGTATGCTCGGCGTGCCTGCACTCATAGAGCACCCCTCTTTCTTGTTTACGGTCCTGACGCGCAAAGGATCGCCAGCGCAACCATCCAATGCCGCCGATCTACGGAAGATAACCCAATGTGGCCGCGCACGGGGGGGATTGCAAATGCGTCCCAATGCGGCGAAAAGGGAATTACTTCGTGTCGCGACGAGGCATGTCGCCCTGGTTACGCAATGAACGCATGATACTGCATGCGATTGAGGATGCAAACCGTTTTCGCTCAGTCCCCCATCGCCATGAGCTGCTTGGTGGCGGGCTGTGTGTTTTTTGGTGGTGTTGGTTGGTAGATCTGGTGGCGGGCTTTGCCGGAGGTTTTGGCCTGGTACATGGCATGGTCGGCGTCGAGCAGGAGATCTTCGGCGCGATGGGTTCCGGATTCACGGTAGGCGATGCCGATGCTGGCGGTGATGGCGATCTCGATGTCGCCGATGATAAAGGGTTGCCTGAGTTGCTGTTCAAGGCGTTCGGATGCGAGTTCGGCCGCTGTGAGATCCGGTAGGTCTTCCAGCAAGATCACGAATTCGTCGCCGCCGAGCCGGGCGAAGGTGTCGCCCAGGCGCAACGTATCGCTCAGGCGCTCGGCGACGGCGGTCAGCAGCTTATCGCCGATCAGGTGGCCGTGCCGATCGTTGATCTGTTTGAAGCCGTCGAGATCGAGGAAGAGGAGTGCCACTGAGTTTGGACCACGGGAAACGCGCGCGATGGCATGTTCCAGCCGGTCGTAAAACAGGGCGCGGTTCGGCAGGCGGGTGAGCGGATCGTGGAACGCCTCGAAGCGCAGCAGTTCGGAATACGCCTTCACCTTGCGGCTCAGATCGCTCATATGGCCGATCGCGCAGGCGATCAGAACGAGCGAGACCAACCCAGAAATATTCGCGTGGATGAAGGTCGTCTGCCAGTCGTGGCGGAGAACCGAATGAAGGAGTAGCAGGTTTTCGACGCTGACGAATCCGCTGGCGATCAGCCCGCCACGGATACCGAAGAACCAACCGGCGATAACCACGGTGGCCGCACCGAACGGCGCGCCGCCATAGCTGAAATGCGAATAGGTCACCAGATACACGGCGCCATAGAGCGCGGCAAACAGGCCAACGACCACGATTTTTTCGGCTGAATAACGAATCGGATCGGGGCGAACGCTCATCATCACCTCTGCAACGACGCGACAGGACCGAACGATACGCATTCTCGGATTCCCGGCACATAGCGAATCGGTCCTGTTCGTGCGGTACGCTGCGCGGCGCGCTCGGGACGTCGCCTGCGCGGCGTGTTGACCCGTACCAGCCGCCTGCGTACGATACGGCAAGAGACGCTGGCGGCCGCGCGACCGAGCGCGTGCTGCACGCGACTGACTCTTCGCTCGCCTTACAGAATCGAGACTGGAGCGCACCATGGCCAGCCAGAACCGACCGGATATCCCCGGCGATCATGACGCGCATGAATTTGGCTTCGATACTCGCGCCATTCATGCCGGACAGCGGCCCGATCCGTATACCGGCGCCCGTGCCATGCCGATCTATCAGACGACGAGCTTCGTCTTCGAAGATGCCGAATCGGCGGCCGCCTATTTCAATTTGCAGGAATACGGCAACATCTACACGCGCATCGGCAATCCAACCGTCGCTGCCTTCGAGGAACGCGTGGCCAGTCTGGAAGGCGGCGTCGGCGCCGTCTCCTTCGCCAGCGGCCTGGCGGCGCAGACGGCGGCGCTCTTCACCCTCTTGCAGCCGGGTGATCACGTCGTCGCCTCGCAGGCGCTCTACGGCGGCACCGTCGCTCAGTTCCGTAACGTGCTCGGCAAGATGTCGGTCGATTTCACACTGGTCGATCCGGACGATCTTTCCGCCTGGCGCGGTGCATTGCGTGAGAACACGAAGGCGCTCTACGGCGAGACGATCGGCAACCCCGGCGGCAACGTGCTCGACATCGAGGGCGTTGCCGAGATCGCGCATAGCATCGGCGCGCCGCTGATCGTCGATAGCACCTTCGCCTCACCCTACCTCTGCCGGCCGATCGAGTGGGGTGCTGACATCGTCATTCACTCGGCGACCAAGTTCATCGGCGGTCACGGCACCAGCATCGGCGGCATCGTCGTCGATTCCGGCACCTTCAACTGGTCGAACGGCCGCTTCCCGACGATCGCCGAGCCATCGGACAACTATCACGGCCTCGAGTTCCACGAGACGTTCGGCATCTACGGCTACGTCATGAAGCTGCGCGCCGAGACGCTGCGCGATCTCGGGGCCGCGCTCAGCCCCTTCAACGCCTTCATGTTCCTGATCGGGCTGGAGACGCTGCCGCTGCGCATGGAGAAGCACGTACAGAACTCGCTGCAGATCGCTCGCTATCTCGAGCAGCATCCGATGGTCGAGCGCGTGCGCTACGCCGGGCTTGAAAGCAGCCCGTACTACGATCTGGCTCAGAAATACCTGCCGCGTGGCGCCGGGGCGATCTTCGCCATCGATATTCGCGGCGGGCGTGACGCGGGCCGTGCCTTCATCGAGACGCTCGATCTCTGGAGTCACCTGGCGAACGTTGGTGACGTCAAGAGCCTCGTTATCCACCCGGCGAGCACCACGCACCGCCAACTGACGGACGAGGAGCTGACCGCGAATGGCATCACGGCCGGCACGATTCGCATCTCGGTCGGGCTTGAATCGGTCGAAGATCTGATCTGGGACCTCGATCGGGGCCTCGCGGCGGCCCAAGCGGCCGCGGCGGTGCCGGCCGGGGCGGAAGGTGATGCATGACAGTACAGCAGCAAGGCTTCAATATCCGCCAGTATCAGGATCCGACGGTCATCCGCGAGATCATGCTGATCGCCAAAACGGTCGCGATCGTCGGGCTTTCTTCCAATGAATTGCGTGCCAGCCACTTCGTCGGCTTCTATCTGAAGCGGCACGGCTATCGCGTCATTGGCGTCAATCCGAACGAAACCGAGGTCTTCGGCGAGAAGTGCTACGCGACACTCTCCGACATTCCCGAGCCGGTGGACGTTGTCGATGTCTTCCGCGCACCGCAGTATGTGCCGGAGATCGCCAGGGAAGCGGTCAAGATCGGCGCCAAAGCGCTCTGGCTGCAGTTCGGTGTCATCAGCCCGGAAGGTGCCGAGATCGCCCGGCAGGGTGGACTGCAGGTCGTCATGGATCGCTGTATGAAGGTCGAGCATGCGCGCTCGATCGGCCGTATGCATTGGTACGGTCTGAATACCGGCACGATCAGTTCGCAGCGCGAGGATCTGGGGTAGGCTTCGATAGTGGCATGAACGCGCATTGTTCGGTCACGACGTGAAACAGCGGTATAGGGAGAATCTTGAATGGACGCAGTGGACCTCCTCCGTCAACAGGCGGACATGACCGAGCATATGCTGACTGATGTCTTCGCGAAGGTAACGCCAGAGCATGCCTTCTGGAAGCTCCCCGGTGCGACGACCAACCCGATCGCGACGACCTTTCTGCACTGCTACGTGACTGAAGATCGGGTCGTGCAGCGGCAGCAAAATCGTCCCATGATCTTCGAAACGAACAACTGGCAGGAGCGCCTGGACATCAACCCTGCGGCGATCTGGACACTCGAAACCTGTCCCGACCTGGAGGTTTGTCGTGCCTACGCGGCCGATGTCCATGCGGCCAGTGTCAGCTACCTCGATGAGCTTGATCCCACGACCTTGAGTGCCGAAACGCGCACGCCGTTCGGTCCGTATTCGCTGGCGGCGCTCCTCGGGCTCATACTCGGCACACACAAGTTCCTGCACGCGGGCGAGATCGCGGCGCTCCTCGGCTGCCAGGGAGAGCAGGGCTTTCTGTTCTAGCGCGAAACCGTTGATCCCCAACGTTTGTCGGGGCGGCGATACCGGCACGCGGGTGTGGCCGTCCCGGACAGTGATACGGTCCATCCGGTGGTTCGTTAGCCGAGCGCGCGTTCCGCCAGGGTGCGGATCGTGGCGATTTCGCCGCGGTGCCCCGCTTCGTGCTCGATCAGGTGGTAGGCGATCCATTCCGGCGTGGCGTCGTAGTCGGGCAGGCTGCGGGGGCGCCGGAAGTCATCCAACGATAGCGTCGCGTACACCTCGTGGAAACGGGCGCGAACCGTATCGAGTCGTGCCAGATGCTCGGCGAGGCTCACGTCGTTCACCACGGTGAGATGACGGTTGACGTCGCGCGAGTCGTAGGGGAAGAGTGCGACCATATCGTCCGGTAATTCATGCTGGAGCGCGTCGAGATAGAGCCAGTCGATCTCCACGAGTGCGATGTGGTAGAGCAGCGTGCCGATCGTGTTCGTTTCGGGTGAAGCCGACCAGTCGAGGGCGGCTTGCGAGATCCCGGTGACGACCTCCTTGGTGATCCTGCGAACATCGTCCATCATCCAGAGGAAGCGACCGATCTCAGGATGCGGCGTGGCTGGCGGGGTGATGATGAGTGAATCGCGGACATCCTGCATGCATGAACTCCTTCATCAACGGAATTGTGCGACCTCGTAGCGCCGTGGGATCATAGCACGCGAATACCGGGTGGGCGAGAAGGAGCCGAGATGACCGCGATCGAGCAGATCAAAGGGAAACGGGCCGGGGTTGGGCTACGGGCGTGCGATCCGAAGCTGGCCTCACCGGGCTACACGCTCTTCGCGCCGCTGACCGGCGGCGGGGCGGTCTATCTGATCGATCTTGGTGGCGAAATCGTGCACCGGTGGCAGATGCCGTACGCACCGGGGCTCTATGGCCGGCTGACCGAGCGCGGCACGCTCATCTTCAACGGTAAGGTGCCGGAGGAGTCAGAGCGCTTCATCGCCGAGAAGGGGTGGAAGGGCGGCGCTCTCCTCGAAGTCAGCTGGGATGGCGACGTGCTCTGGGAATTGCGTCATCCCGACCATCATCACGACGGCATCATGCTGCACAACGGCAACGTTCTCTTCCTCTGCCTTGGCCGGGTGCCCAATGAAATCGCGGCTGGCGTGCTCGACGGTGAGGAGCCGCATGACCTGTATGCCGACTACCTGGTAGAGATGACCCGCTCGGGTGACGTCGTCTGGGAATGGCGCAGCTGGAAACACCTCGATCCGCTGACAGATAAGCCGCTTGCGGTGCGTGAGGATCGAGAGGAATGGACGCACGGCAATACCGTGGCCGAACTGCCGAACGGTGACATTCTGATCAGCTTCCGCGATCTCTCGACCATCGCCATCATCGACCGGCAGAGCGGCGACCTGCGCTGGCGCTTCGGCTCGCCAAACCTGGCACAGCAGCATGCGCCGACGCCGCTGCCGAACGGCAACATCCTCGTCTTCGACAACGGCACGCGCCGGGCGGACCATTTCATGCCGTATTCGCGCGTGTTGGAGATCGATCCGGGCAGCAGCGAGATCGTTTGGCGCTATCAGGAGCGGCAGGAGGTTGATTTCTTCGCGCCGCATCTCTCGAACGCGCAGCGCTTGCCGAACGGCAACACACTGATCTGCGAAGGGACCTTTGGCCGGATCTTCGAGGTGACCGCAGCGGGCGAAACGGTCTGGGAATACGTCAACCCGTTCTACGCCGCTCCGCCCAACAAGCCGGAAAGCCCGCCTCGCAATGCCCTCTTCCGCGCTTACCGTTACCCGCCGGAGCAGGTTGTACCGTTGCTTGACAGATGAACGAAGTCGTTCGGTTCACATGAATGCAACCCTGTCATCCTGGACCGCAGTGAAGGATCTCCTTTTCACTTCCCTTACCTAGAGCTTGGAGGAACGCACGAGAGATTCTTCGCTGCTGCTCAGAATGACAAGTAGGCCATCGAATACGGGTCGCGCGAGGAATCGCGTCTCGACGCGCGCCCGATCGTGTGCACAATGATCTGAGCGAACGATCGGGTACGAGGAGGCGATCATGCGGATTGAAGCGAAGCTCGAAGAATTGGGGCTTGTCTTGCCCGAACCGGCCAAGGTGCCGCCGGGTGTGCAGCTGCCGTTCCCGTGGGTCCTGGTGCGCGGCAACCGGCTTTTTGTCTCCGGCCACGGGCCGCAACTGCCGGATGGATCGCTGGCCGGGCCGTTCGGCAAGGTGGGCGCGGATCTCACTCTTGAGCAGGGCTACGAAGCGGCGAAGCTGACCGCCCTGTCGATTCTCGGCAGCATCAAGCGCGAAATCGGCGATCTCGACCGCGTCGTCGCCTGGCTGCGTGTCTTTGGCATGGTCAACGCCGCGCCCGGCTTCAACCGCACCCCACCCGTCATCAACGGCTTCTCCGACCTGATCCTGGAACTTTACGGACCGGACGCCGGGGCACATGCGCGCTCGGCGGTCGGGTTGGCCGAGCTTCCGTTTGATATCCCGGTGGAGATCGAGGCCGAAGTTGAGATCGCGCTTCTATAGAAGAGGGGATACGGCATGACGTCGAATGCTGAGCCGGTCACGATCGACGAGATCCGTGCCGCGCGTGAACGGATCGCCGATGCGATCGTGCGCACGCCGCTGGTACGGTTCAATTACGAGGATGCGCCGGCCGAGATCTACCTGAAGCTCGAAAACCTGCAGCCGATCGGCTCCTTCAAGCTGCGTGGCGCCGGTAACGCCATGCTTTCGGCACCGCGCGAGCAGTTGGCGCAAGGCGTCTGGACAGCGAGTGCCGGCAACATGGCGCAGGGCGTCGCCTGGTACGCCCGGCGGCTTGGCGTGCCCTGCACCGTCGTCGCGCCCGATCACGCACCGGAGACAAAGCTGGCGGCGCTGGCGCGGCTCGGTGCCAACGTGATCAAGACGCCGTTCGACTCGTGGTTCCGCATTCTGTCGACGCACGAGTTCCCCGGCGTGCACGGCGTCTTCGTCCATCCGGTCAGCGACCGTGCGGTCATGGCCGGCAACGGCACGATTGGGCTCGAGATTCTCGAAGATCTGCCCGATGTCGATGCGGTCATCACGCCGTACGGCGGCGGTGGGCTGAGCAGCGGGGTTGCGTCGGCCCTGCGCGCGCTCAGGCCGGAGACAAAACTGTATGCCTGCGAGGTCTCGACCGCCGCGCCGCTGGCGCCGTCCTTCGCCGCCGGTTCGCCGCAGGAGGTCGAATACACCGCTACCTTTGTCGACGGCATGGGTGGACCCAGAGTGCTGGCCGACATGTGGCCGCTTGTGAGCAAGCTGCTCGACGGCTCGCTCGTCGTCGAGCTCGACGAGATCGGGTCCGCCATTCGCCTCCTGGCCGAACGCAACCGCGTCATCGCCGAAGGTGCGGGCGCTTCGCCGGTCGCGGCTGCACTGGCGGGGAAGGCGGGCAGCGGGAAGGTCGTCTGCGTCGTTTCCGGCGGCAATCTCGACACGGCCAAGCTGATCACGATCCTGCAGGGCGGGGTGCCGTAGGCGGAGCGGGCAGCCCGATCTCCGAACCTCTCGCGGCAGTCCGGGTCTAGGAATGTTTTGCAGCGAACGTACAGGTATTCCCGCAAGGCTCGCTTGTTCGCCCGTCGCCTGCGGTTGGAAACCGTCGGGCGACGGACGCCGTCGGCGTAACAGGATTACGCCTGCGTTTGCCCCGTGGCGCTCAAAAGCATTAGGATGGTCTCTTCCAGAGTGACGACGGGGTCGGCTGAACGCGGTAGTCCGTCATCAAGGAAGGCGATCAGATGGCAACGCAAACAGAGCGACGTACCGGACATCCACTCGATCCGCTGACCGCTGAGGAGATCGTTGAGGCGGTGCGGATTCTCCGCGGGCAACGGTCGTTGTCGGAGCGCTGCCGCTTCATTCAGGTTGCCCCTGCACGAGCCGTCGAAAGCGCAGGTGCTCGCCTCTGACGGGAACACGCGCGTCGATCGTGAGGCGTTTATCATCGTGCTCGACAACGCGAGACAGGAATCGTATCACGGGGTTGTCTCTCTCACGCGACAGAAGGTGCGCTCCTGGGAACGGATTCCGAACGCTCAGCCTCCGATCGCCATCGATGAATTTGTGGGATGTGAAGCCGCCTGCAAGCGAGATCCGGAATTTCAGGCGGCGTTGCGGCGACGAGGGATCACGGATGTCGAGACGGTGATTGTCGATCCGTGGTCCGCAGGTGCCTATGAGGACGACCAGGGGCGACGCCTCGTGCGGGCGCTCACCTTCGCGCGGTTCAGCCCGACCGACAACGCCTACGCACATCCGATCGATAACCTCGTCACGATCGTCGACCTCAACGAGATGAAGGTGCTACGCATCGACGATTATGGCGTCGTGCCGGTGCCGCAAATCCCGGGTAACTACGGGGCCGATGATACGAAAGCGCCGGTTCAACTCAAAGCGCTGGAAATTCACCAGCCGGACGGGCCGAGTTTTGAGATTGATGGTCAGAGCGTGCGCTGGGAGCGGTGGCAATTTCGGATCGGTTTCACGCCACGCGAAGGGCTTGTCCTCTATACGATCGGCTTCGAGGACCAGGGACGTCTTCGCTCGATTCTGTACCGTGCGTCGCTCTCGGAGATGGTCGTACCGTATGGCGATGTCTCGCCGGTTCACAGCCATAAGAACGCCTTCGATGGCGGCAAATATAACATCGGCGCGCTCGCCAATTCTCTTGAGCTTGGCTGCGATTGTCTCGGTGTGATTCGCTACTTCGATGCGACGCTCGCCGGCAGCGATGGCAGCCCAGTGGTCATCCGTAACGCGATCTGCATGCACGAAGAGGATTACGGCATCCTCTGGAAGCACGTCGATTTCCGCATCGAGCAGACCGAAGTCCGGCGCTCGCGCCGGCTGGTTGTCTCCTGGATTACGACGGTCGGCAATTACGAGTACGGCCTCTTCTGGTACTTCTACCAGGACGGATCACTTGAATTTGAAGTCAAGCTCACCGGTATCCTTTCGGTTGGAGCGCTCAAGCGGGGCGAAACGAGCAAATACGGCCAGGTTCTGAATGCCGATGGCCTCTATGCACCGATCCACCAGCACTTCTTCAACCTGCGCCTCGACGTCGACATTGATGGCGTTACGAACTCGATGTACGAGATTGATATCGAGCGGGAGTCCGCCGGTGGGCATAATCCGGAGAAGAATGGCTTCTACGCGCGAGCGACCGTACTTCAGCGTGAGTTGGAAGCGCAGCGCACGGTCGACGCGCTCAAGGGCCGCTTCTGGAGGATTGTCAACCCGCACACGATGAACTCGGTTGGCGAACCGGTTGGCTACCGGCTGATCCCGGGATCGAACACGGTCATGTTTGCGGATTCCGCGGCGAGCATTGCCAAACGCGCTACGTTCGCGACCAAGAACCTCTGGGTTACGCCCTACGCCGAGCAGGAGCGGTATGCTGCTGGAGATTACCCCAACCAGCATCCGGGCGGCGCCGGGCTGCCCGAATGGACACTGGCGAATCGCAGCATCGAAGAGACCGATCTTGTGCTCTGGTACACCATCGGTTCCAATCACGTTGCCCGCCTGGAGGATTGGCCGGTGATGCCGGTCATGTACACCGGCTTCATGCTTCGGCCCGACGGCTTCTTCAACGACAATCCGGCAATGGATGTGGCGCCGTCGCATCATCACGGGCACGGTCATGGGCATGTTCACGTGAATGGTCAGGGAACCAGTCACGACAGGAAATCATAGCGAGGCGGTTCCCTCGGGAAAGGTCAGTATCCGAGCATCTCTGCCGCTTGCATAACCGCTCGCGCGTAGGCGCTGGCGCCATCGTAATTCGGATGGAAGCAGTCGCCGTATTTCGCCGGATAGAGCAGCGGTTGCTCGACGTCGGGAATCGCGGAATTGATGTTGGCCTCGTTCGGATACTGAGTCCAGCTGTCTACGCCGTCAGGTGCGGCCGCGCCACAGACCGGTTGTGGTGACTCATGCCCGCGAAAATCTTCCGCCACCGAAGCGAAGGCGATGCGACCGGGGTAGGCGCTCGCTTCGTCCGACACGATCTGGCTCAGCGAGGTATTGAAGGCGTTGATCGCCTGTTCGGTTCGATCAAAGCAACTGAGCGCCCGACCCTTCTGGATCGCGCTCGTGCAGAGATCGTCGCTCGGAATGATCGTATTCGGCTGGCGTCCGATCTGGGCAATGACCCAACCGAGGCCGCTGGTAAACGGTTTCACCGACCCCTTCCCCCGCAGAACGTGCTCGTTGAAGCCCTGCACGAGCGCGGCGATCGGCGAAAGCACCGGCGAAACCGTCTTGAGCAGGTTGGCGTAGCGCAAGATCCAGCTATCCTGGTTGAACGGGTTGTAGTAGCCGGTGACGACGACCTTGACGTTAGGGTAGTCGGCCAGCAAGGCGTCAATCTGGGCGCGCAGGTTGGCGGCCGTCTCGCCGCTGAGTTGATCCATGGAGGTAACAAAGTCGTCGTCGCTGATCGACATAAGATTCATGATCACCGTCGGGTCGGACCAATTGAGATCATCGATGCCGACGGTCACACTGACCAACGCCGGTGATCCGGGTGAGCGCTGTGAGAGCGACGAACGCAGTTCCAGAAATTGCTCGTTCACCTGCTGCAAGCGGCAGTTTGCGACATAGCGCGCCGGGGTGCTGTCCCAGCACTGGCCAATTTGGGTGGCCGTGTGGCTGAACGACGCGCCGCTGCAGGCGAGCAGCGAATAATGGACGATCGGAATGTTCTCCGCCAGGCGCTGCTGCACCAGCGCGGGATACGACTCGTCCGAGCGATGACACGGATTGGGTGCGTCGTCCATTAGCCCATAGCCGGAGGCGACGGAATCCCCGAGCGCGTAGTAGGAGAGCGTGAGGGGCGTTCGGTTCACGTCCGGCTGTATGTCCGGGGCGTCGATTTCGCTGGTCATGGTCGTGGAGGCGGCGAGTGCCGGCTGCGCGGCGAGCAGCGGAGTCAGGAGCAAGAGGATGGTACAGAGCCAGAGCCGGCCACGGTGTGCCGCATGTCCCATAGATCGATCCCACCCAGGATAGTCGCGTGACATCTTCGAGGCGACCGCGCGGTTCGCTCTATGGGTTGAACGATACCGACCACGGCTTGGTTACGTCAACCCGAAGTGGGTGGGCGATGGAACGTGCTAAGAATTCTCCTGCTCCGGCAGCAGGTAGTCCGGCACGTCTTCGGGATCGAGCAGGCCGATCGCTTCGGGGAATTCGGTGGCGAGGGCCTGGATCCGCTGGGCGGCGGATGGGTCGTTGGCGAGTTGCTTGGCCGCGGCGACGGTGGGGGCCTGTTGCTCGATCTCGATGAGGAAGCCGCCACCGAGGGCCGAGGTGTAGATCGCTTCGCCCGGCTGCAGAATGAGATCCGCTGCCTCGCGCCAGCGCGGGTGGCCGGTCGGCGTTGAGGTGGTCATCCATTTGATCAGTTTGAAGCTGCCGTCCGGCTGGACGTGAATATAGAGCGCGACCGATTCACCGCGTTCGACGATGAGCTTGTCACCCTCGATGATGGCGTTCTCGCCGATGGCGGCGGCCAGTTCAGCCAGAAGATCGCGACGCGCGGCAGCCGACGTCGCGGCCGGTTTTTCGCTGGTCGTCAGTTCGGGTGACGTAGACTCATCCTCGGTCAAGCGGCTCTCCTTCAAGGGCGATCGACGATCATTCCATAATGAATTGTACATGGGAACAGCCCACGTACTCGCCCGATGCGACGCGGCAGAATCGACTATGCTACGATGCGGCAGCATGAACACGATGCACTGAAGCAAGCAAGGAGAGTGAGGACGATGGAACCGCGCACGAACCGCTATCCAGGTGTCTTCCCGGCAATGTCGACGCCGCTTACCGAAGCGCGCGAGATCGATCATGAGGGGCTGAAGAACGTCGTCGGCTATCTCTTCGATAACGGCGTCGATGGGCTTTCGATTCTCGGCTCAACCGGCGAATGCTCGGCGCTCCGGCGTGAGCAGCGCAAGGAGGCACTGGAGGTCGCACTCGAGGCCGGCGGCGAGCGTGGCACGATCTTCACTGGCGCATCCGGTTCGGTGATGGCCGACGTCATCGCCGATCTGAAGGCAATCGACGGTCTGGGCGCCAAAGGCGCGCTGGTCCCGCCGCCCTTCTACTATCCGATCAATGATGAGGGCGTCGTCACCTTCTACCAGCATGTGGCCGAGGCGAGCCCGGTGCCGATCATCCTCTACCATATCCCGCGTATCACGAAGGTGCCGATCACCCCGGCGGCCGTGGCGCGCCTGATCGAGCATCCGAACATCATCGGTCTCAAGGACAGCAGTGGCGATTTCAGCAACTTCACCGAGATCGCGCGGCTGGCCAATCAGACGACCGGTTTCACGCTGTACACCGGTTCCGATGCGATGCTGGCCGCCTCGCTCTTCGTCGGCGGTCACGGCATCATCGGCGCCGGCGTCAATATCGTGCCCGATGTCGTGGTGGCGGTCTATCAGGCGGCGATGAGCGGTGACAAGGCGAAGGCGGTTACGCTGCAGCACAAGGTCGCCGCGGCCGTCAACGCCTGTCGCGTCGGCAACTTCCCGGCAGCCTACAAGGCGCAATACACGCTCAAGGGGATCTGCCAGCCGTACATGGCCTGGCCGATTCCGACGATGAACGACGCCGAACTGCGTGAACTGCGCGCGAATCTGGTCGATGCCGGGGTGCTCTCCGCTGAATAGCGTCTACGAGAAAGGTAATCGCGATGTCCGAAGCCTGGGAAACGGCGCTGGCCGAGACCGAAGCGCGCGATCTCGACGCGCTCAACGAACTCTTGCGTATTCCGAGTATTAGCGCGCTGCCGGAACACGATGCCGATGTGCGCAGCGCGGCCGACTGGATGGCGGCCAAGCTGCGTGAAGCGGGCGTGCCGGAGGTCGAACTGCTGCCGACCGGTCGCAACCCGATCGTCTTCGGTTCCTGGCACGTCGACGACGCGCAGCCGACCGCCATGATCTACGGCCATTACGACGTGCAGCCGCCCGATCCGCTCGATCTCTGGGTGTCGCCACCCTTCGAGCCGACCGTGCGCGACGGCAAGATCTACGCCCGTGGCGCCGCCGACGACAAGGGGAACGCCTTCGCCACGATCAATGCGATCGCCGCGCTCAACGCGGCGCAGGGCGGGCCGAAGATCAACGTGAAATTCTTTTTCGAGGGCGAGGAGGAGATCGGGAGCCCGAGCCTGCCGACCTTCGTCCACGAGCAGCGCGAACGGCTCGCCTGTGATTTCGTCATCTCGGCCGACGGCGACATGTTCGGCCCCGATACGCCGTCGCTGACACTTTCGAGCAAGGGCCTGGCCGGCTGTCAGATCAACCTCCGCACCGCCGATACCGATATGCACTCGGGCATGTACGGCGCGGCGATGCCGAACGCGGTGCAGCATCTGGTCCAGCTGGCGGCGACCTTCCATGACGCCGACAACCGCGTCGCCGTCGAGGGTTTCTACGATAAGATACCGGAACTGACGATTCAGGAGCGCTCCGATATCGCCGAAGTGCCGTTCAACGAAGACGCGTATCGCGCCTCGGTCAACGCTCCGGCGCTCTGGGGCGAAAAGGGCTATTCGCCGCTGGAGCGCGCCTGGATGCGGCCGACGCTCGATATGAACGGCATCTGGGGCGGCTTCCAGGGCGCCGGGAATAAGACGGTGACGCCCTGCGAGGCGCACCTGAAGATCACCTGCCGCCTGGTGCCGGATCAGGATCCGTCCGAAATCCTCGATCTGATCGAGCGGCACGTGCAGCAGCACTGCCCGCCGAGCGCGACGGTCGAGGTGGTGCGTTCGCCCGGCTCATCACATCCATTCGCCGTCAGCAAGGAGAACCCGGCGCTGCAATCGGCCGCCGAGGTGCTCGGCGATCTCTTTGATCGTGATCCGCTTTATGTCCGTACCGGCGGCACCGTGCCGGTCGCCGAGATCTTCCAGCAAGAACTCGGTTCCGACATGATCTTTTTCGCCTTCGGCATGCCGGATTCCAAGGTCCACGCACCGAACGAATCGTTGCCGGTCAGCGCCTTCAAGATGGCGCGCCGGGCTTATTGCGCCTATCTGAACGCGCTGGTGAAGTAGAACGAGCGGCTGCCCCACCCCGGCCCCTCTCCCGTCACGAACGGGAGAGGGGAGACGCACGCGCGGCGATGGTCGCGCTTCCTTTGGTTTCGTCAGATATCTACTCCACGGAGTTTGCACATGTTCGCCCAAAGACCCCCCTCTCCCGTGCCGCACGGGAGAGGGGCCGGGGGTGAGGGCAGCCTCCCCCGATGACCGGCCTCTCCGCCGAAACGGCGCTTATCGTCGCTCTGCTGGCCGTGGTGACGGTCGCGCTGTTCGTGCGGCGGATCAACCTGCCGTATACCATCGCCCTGGTGCTGATGGGGCTGGTGCTCAGCGTCGTACCGTCGTTCCCGACTTTCGACCTGACGCGCGAGGTGATCCTGCTCGTCTTCCTGCCACCGTTGCTCTTCGAGGCGAGTTTTAATCTCGATTTCGATTCGATCATGGAAAACGTGACGGCGATCCTCCTACTGGCGGTGCCGGGCGTCGTGCTCGGTGCCTTTCTGATCGCGGCAATTCTGAGCGTCAGCCTCGATCGCTCGTTCGAGTCGATGTTGGTCTTCGGTGCGCTGATCGCCGCGACCGACCCGATCTCGGTGCTGGCGATCTTCAGCAAGCTCGGATCGCCCCGCCGGCTGGCGACAATCGTCGAGGGCGAGAGTCTGTTCAACGACGGCGTCGCCATTGTGCTCTTCAGTATCGTGCTGACGAGCGCGACCGGCGGCTCGACGAGCCTGCTGCATGGCGTATTCGAGTTCATCAAGGTGGCGATCGGCGGCGGGCTGGTGGGCGTGGTGATCGCCTGGCTGGCGACGCTGGTATTGCGCCGGGTGGACGACCATCTCATCGAGATTACGATCACGACGATCGTCGCCTTCGGCAGTTTTGTCGCCGGTGAGCAGTTGCACGTGAGCGGCGTCATCGCGGTCGTGATTGCCGGGTTGGCGCTCGGACGACTGCGCGATACCGTGATGTCGACGACCACGCGCGTGACGCTCGATGCCTTCTGGGAATACGTCGCCTTTCTCGGCAACTCGATGATCTTCCTGCTGATGGGGATGCGCATCGCCGCGCCGAAGTTGCTTGACAACCTCGGCGCGCTGGCGCTGGTCATGCTGGCGGTACTGGTCAGCCGGTCAGTGATCGTGGTCCTGGTGAACGTCGCGCTTCGACCGCTCTACCGGCAACTGCCCTGGCGCTGGACGCCGGTTATCGCCTGGGGTGGCTTGCGCGGCGCGGTGGCCCTAGCGCTGGCTCTCAGCCTGCCGGAAACGCTACCGGCCCGCGAGTGGATTCAGCTCATGACCTTCGGCGTCGTCCTGGTGACGATCCTGGTCCAGGGCCTCACCATGCAGTCGCTCCTGCAACGGCTCGGGCTGGAACGAAAAACTCGCGCAGAGGCACAGAGCGCGCATGGATCGTTAAGTTAAAAACGTTGCGTGCTCTGCGCCTCCCACGAGAGAATCGTTCTCCTACCCGGCGGCCCGGCGTGCCCGCAGCGGCATCTCCGGCTTGCGGGCCAGTACGAAGAAGACGGAGCCGAGCGCCGAGAGGATGGCGAGGACGGTGAAGCCAAGGCGGTAGCTGCCGAGCTGATCGGCCATGATGCCCGCGAAGACCGGGCCGCCGATGTTGCCCCACATGACGATCATATTCTAGAAACCGACGATCTTACCGAATGATGTGCGCCCGAAATAGTCGGCGCGCATCGGCTGCATT
>CALAGB010000510.1 GCA_937891245.1 uncultured Thermomicrobiales bacterium
ACTCAGGGAAACACGAGCTTCTGGTGCAAGTGCGCAACCTGGTCGCCGACAACACACGGCGGAGCGGAGGACGAAGATGGCTCAGTTCAAGAACTACATCAACGGCAAGTGGGTCGAAGCGAGGTCGGGCGAGGAGTTCGAGCGGAAGAATCCGGCGACCGGCAAGCTGATCGGGACGTACGCCAAGAGCGATGCACGGGATGTTGACGATGCGGTGCAGGCGGCCAAGGCGGCGTTCGCCAAGTGGCGGCTCTATCCCGCGCCGAAGCGGGGCGAGATTTTGTACCGCCTTGGGTCGTTGCTGGCTGAGAACAAGGATCGGCTGGCGCGCGAGATGACCGAGGAGATGGGCAAAGTCCTGACTGAGGCGGGTGGCGATGTGCAGGAAGGCATCGACATGTGCTTCTACATGGCGGGCGAGGGTCGCCGCCAGTGGGGCCAGACGACGCCGTCGGAACTGCCGAACAAATGGAACATGTCAACGCGCAAGCCGCTCGGCGTTGTCGGGATGATTACGCCCTGGAACTTCCCGATGGCGATCCCGACCTGGAAGATCATGCCAGCGCTCATCACCGGCAACACCGTCGTCTTCAAGCCGGCCAGCTTCGTTCCGCGCTCGGCCGTGCGACTCGTCGAGCTGTTCGAAGAGGCGGGCCTGCCCGAAGGTGTTATCAATCTCGTGCTCGGCGGCGGTGATCCGGTCGGTACGACGCTGATGAAGCATCCGGACGTGGCGCTCATCTCGTTCACCGGCTCGACGGACGTCGGCCGCGAGGTCTCGATCGAAGCGGCGAAGTCGATGAAGCATGTTTCGCTCGAACTCGGCGGCAAGAACGCGGTCATCGTGATGGACGACGCCGATCTTGATCTGGCGGTCGACGGCATTCTCTGGAGCGCCTTCGGCACTTCCGGCCAACGCTGCACGGCGGCCAGCCGCGTCATCGCCCACCGGGGCATTCAGAGCGAACTCGTCGAACGATTGGCGGCGCGCGCCGCTGCTATGCGCCTGGGTGACGGACTCGATTCAAGCACCGATGTCGGTCCGCTCGTCAGTGGTGGCCAGTTGGAGCGCGTGCATTCGTATATTGGTGTCGGCAAGGGTGAGGGCGCGGATCTGGTGGTTGGCGGCGCGATTGCCCGCGAAGGCGCGCTGGAGAAGGGTTTTTATCACCAGCCGACGATCTTCAACAACGTCAAGCACACTATGCGCATCGCCCAGGAGGAGATCTTCGGTCCGGTCGTTTCGGTCATCCCGGTCGACACGCTGGATGAGGCGATTGCTGTCTCGAACGGCGTGCAGTACGGCCTGTCGGCCTCGATCTTCACGGCCAACCTGAACAACGCCTTCCGCGCCATGCAAGACATCTACACCGGCATTCTCTACGTGAACGCCGGTACGACCGGCGCCGAGATCCACCTGCCGTTCGGCGGCACGAAAGCGACCGGCAACGGTCACCGCGAAGCGGGCCAGGCCGGGCTCGACGTCTTTACCGAATGGCAGAGCATCTACGTCGACTACAGCGGCAAGCTGCAGCGGGCTCAGATCGACTAGCGGGAAGCGGCGGCCCTCACCCCCGGCCCCTCTCCCGCGCCGCGCGGGAGAGGGGTGTCTTGAGGTGAACGGTTGCATGATCCTGTGACGTGTGTGGTGGGTGACGTGGGCGCCATGAATGTCGCCCACGCGACTTTAGTCGCGCGTCTCCTCCCCTCTCCCGGGGCACCCGCGAGCGGGTCGGGGAGAGGTGCAGGGGGTGAGGGCGGCGTCTGCTGCGCTCAGTCGTCAGTCAGGCGCATCTCGCCGGAAGTGGCCGCGACCGGCTCGAGCGCGGGGCCGCTGAATTGGCTGTTGTAGAGGTCGGCGTAGAAGCCGCCCTGGGCCATCAGCTCCTCGTGGCTACCGGTTTCGATAATGCTGCCGTGATTCATGACGAGGATGAGATCGGCCCCGCGAATCGTCGAGAGCCGGTGGGCGATGACGAAGCTCGTTCGATTCTTCATCAGCTCGTTTGTCGCTTCCTGGATCATGACTTCGGTGCGGGTATCCACGCTGCTCGTCGCTTCATCGAGGATGAGGATCGCGGGATCGGCGAGAAACGCGCGGGCGATCGTGAGCAGCTGCTTCTGCCCTTGCGAGAGTGTGGTCGCATCGCCGTGCAAGACGGTGTCGTAGCTCTCCGGCAGGGTGCGAATGAAGTGATCGGCCTGGGCCGCCTGGGCTGCCGCGATGATCTCCGCTTCGGTCGCATCCTCGCGTCCGTAGGCGATGTTCTCGCGTATCGTGCCCGAGAAGAGCCAGGTGTCCTGGAGCACCATGCCGAAGGTGCGCCGGAGACTGCCGCGCGTGACGTCGCGGATGTCGTGCCCGTCGATGCGGATGCTGCCGCCGTCGACGTCGTAGAAGCGCAGTAGGAGGTTGACCAATGTCGTTTTGCCGGCGCCGGTCGGGCCGACGATCGCGATCGTTTGGCCGGGCTGGACGTCGATGTTCACGTCCTCCATCAGCGGAACGTCCGGCTGATACCCAAACTTGACATGCTCGAACTGCACCCGCCCGCGCAGATTGCTCAGCACGGTGGCGCCGGCCGGTTCGGGAATCTCTTCCGCCTCGTCGAGCAGTTCGAAGACGCGTTCGGCTGAGGAGATCGTCAGCTGAATCGTGTTGGCGATGCTGCTCAGCTGCGTGATCGGCTGGGAGAACTGCCGCGAATACTGTAAAAACGCCTGAATGTCGCCGATGGCGATCCGACCCCGTGCCACCATGATTCCGCCGATGGCCGCCACGAGAACGTAGCCGAGATTGCCGACCGCCATCATCACCGGCTGAATGATCCCCGAGACGAATTGTGCGCGCCAGCCCGCGTCGTAGTACTCGTCGTTGAGCGTGCTGAACCGTGCGAGCGAATTGCGCTCCTGTCCAAACGCCTTGACGATCTGATGGCCGGTGTACATCTCTTCGACATGGCCGTTCAGTTCACCAAGCGCGGCCTGCTGTTGCTTGAAATACGTCTGCGAGCGTTTCGCGACGGTGCGGATCACGAAGAAGCTGAGTGGCACGGTCACCAGCACCACGACCGTCAGTAACGGGCTGATCGTCAGCATCATGACAATGACACCGACAATCATGACGACTGACGTGATGAGCTGCGTCACGTTCTGTTGGAGCGTGTTGCTGACGTTGTCCATATCGTTGACGGCACGACTGAGGATCTCCCCATGCGTCCGGGCATCATAGAAGCTCAAGGGGAGGCGTTCGAGCTTCTCCTCAACCTCCCGGCGCATCGCGTAGACCGTCTTCTGGGCGGCACCGGCCATCAGGTATTGCTGGAGGTATTGGAACACCGAACTGATGAGATAGAGCCCGACCAGGATCAGCAGGACGCGCTCGATATAGCCGAAATCGACGTGCGCGCCCGGCGTGCCCTTCATCTTCGCGACGATGCCAGCGAAGAGCTTGGTGGTGGCGAGGCCGAGGATCTTCGGTCCGACAACGTTGAAGACGGTGCCCAGAATCGCCGCCACCACGACCGCGATCAGTTGGTACTTTTGCGGCCTGAAGTAGCCGAGCAGCCGAAAGAGCGTGCCTCGAAAATCCTTGGCCTTCTGCACCGGCATCCCGGGTCCGGCGAACGGCCCGCGGCCAAACCCCATGCCGCCGCCGGACTGCTTCGTGTTGCTACCGGCACTCATGCGATTTCCTCCAACGAGAGTTGCGATGAGATGATTTCCTGGTAGACCTGACTGCTCTCCAGCAACTCCCGATGCGTGCCGATGCCCGCGATACGTCCTTCGTCGAGCACGATAATCCGATCCGCGTTCATCACGGTCCCGACGCGCTGGGCGACGATCAACACCGTGGCATCACCGGTCTCGCCACGGAGCGCGGCGCGCAAGCGAGCATCCGTCGCGAAATCGAGCGCCGAAAAGCTATCGTCGAAGACGTAAATCTCCGGTTTGCGCACGAGCGCTCTGGCGATCGACAACCGCTGCTTCTGGCCGCCGGAGACATTCACGCCCCCCTGCGAGATCGTCGCTTCGAAACCGTCGCCCATTGCCTCGATGAAGTCGGTCGCCTGTGCGATTTCGGCGGCATGGCGCACCTCATCGAGCGAGGCGTTCCCTTTGCCGTAACGGATATTCGCCGCGACGCTGCCGGTGAAAAGGCGTGCCTGTTGCGGGACAAAGCCGATCTTCGCGCGCAGTTCTTCCTGCGTCATCTCGCGCACGTCCCGTCCGTCGACCAGAACGCGGCCGCTATCGACGTCGTAAAAGCGTGGGATCAGATTGACCAACGTCGATTTCCCCGAGCCGGTGCCGCCGATTATCGCGGTGACCTCGCCCGGGCCGGTGCGAAAGGTGATATTCGAGATGGCCGGTTCCTCGGCGCCCGGATAGCTGAATGTCACGTTCTGAAACTCAATCTGGCCGTGCTCGGTGCCGCTCGGCAGTGGAGCGACGGGATCGGTGATCTCCGGCGACACCGCGAGCACCTCGTTGATGCGTTTGGCCGACGCTTCCGCGCGCGGAATCATGACGAACAGCACGGCGACCATCAGCATCGAGAAGAGGATGAGGACGGAATACTGGAGAAAAGCGATGAGCGACCCGATCTGCATGTCGCCGCGGTCGACCCGGATGCTGCCGAACCAGAGGATCGCGACACTCGTGAGATTCAAGGTCAGCATCATGGCCGGCATCAGGAAGGCGACGATGCGGTTGACGGTGATCGCGGTATCGGTCAAATCGAGGTTGGCGCTGTCGAAGCGTCGATGCTCGTGGGCGTTGCGATCGAAGGCGCGAATGACCCGCACGCCCGTCATATCTTCGTCAAGCACGAGATTCAAGGCATCAAGCTTGACCTGCATCACCTGGTAGAGCGGAACCGCCCGTCGGATGATCAGCAGGAAGACGACGAAAACGATCGGCATCGCCGCGACGAGCACCCAGACGAGCACGCGATCCTGCTGGAGCGCGAGGATGATCCCACCGATCGCCATCATCGGCGCGGTGACCAGCATGCTCAGGATCAAGGTGATGACCTGCTGCACCTGCGTCGTATCGTTGGTCGTGCGAGTAATCAGCGAGGCCGTGCCGAACGTGTCGAACTCATTAAGTGAGAAATTCTCGACATGTTCGAAGACGCGCCCTCGGATAATCTTGCCGAATCCGATCGAGACTCGGGCGGAAAAGAAGCTCTTGATGATGGCGCAAATCATCCCACCGATCGTCACCAACAGCATGATCCCGCCGATGCGGACGATATAGTCGGTATCGCCTTTGACGATACCCTCGTCGACGATATCCGCCATCAAGGTTGGCAGGTAGAGTGACGAGAGAGACTGGAGAAACGCCAGAACCAGGATGACGGCGATCGAGACGCGGTAGGGCCGGATCAGTCGCAATAGTTTGAGCATCTACCCTCGCTCACTGATCGCTCGCTTCGCGTTCTGATTCCTTGGCGGACACCAGACGTTCCAGGTGACCGAAGGCGGTGATGAGATCTTCGAGTTCGTAATTCTCAAGTGGGCGCAACACGTCTTCGAGCGCGGTGGCGAACCGATGGACCATCATCGCCTCGGCTTCACGTCCCGCATCGGTGACGACGACATGAACGATCCGGCGATTCGTGGCGTCGATCCGTCGTTCAATCCAGCCGTGCGCTTCCAGATGGTTAAGCATGCGGGAGACCGCCGGTACTGAGACGCGGCACGCTTCCGCGACCTGACTCACCGTGAGCGATCCCTCTTCAACCAGGCTTCGCATGATGCGGAATTGGGATTCCCCGAACGCGGAACGCGGCGTTCGCCTGCTGGCGTGCTTCCCTTCTTCCGCCGGGCAGTCCGCCGCGAGCGTGCTCCGCAACTGTTGAACGGCGTGCCGCACGACCTCGCGGTAGATCATCGACCGCCGCGCGGCCATACGCAGCAGCGCTTCCCGTTCTGTGGCCGAAAGATGTTCAGACTCGGACGTCACTCAGAGTACTCCGCATATTGGCAGCGCCGGCCTCGAGACGCTTAACGCGGTTAAGTATCGAGACCATCGACACCAGCGTCAAGTGACCGTTGGGACAGGGGATGCCCCAACTTTCGGACGGATCCGGTTACAGCAATTTGCAGATACGTTGACCCACTGGCCCCCGGTAGGGGCAACCCCCCG
>CALAGB010000511.1 GCA_937891245.1 uncultured Thermomicrobiales bacterium
GTGCGCGCGTCCGGAGAAGACGCCGGCGACCGCTTCGGCGCCGAGTACCTCGGGGTCCGCACCGGCCGCCACCGTGCTGGCATCGTTGCGCACCACGGCATCCGGAGCAAGCATGGTCAGCAGCGTCATGAATTCACCATTGCGTGCGGCTTTGAGGAAGGCGCTGACGATCTCCTGCTGCCGTGTCTGGTCGCTTTTCGGTAGCGCGTCGTTTCCTTGCACCCGGCGACGCGCCCGGCTCGCGAGTTGGCGCGTCGCGGCCGTTGAGCGATTGAGAATCGTGGCGATCTGATCGAACGGCACGGCAAAAAGATCATGCAGCACGAAGGCAATGCGTTCGGGCGGGGCGAGTGTATCGAGCACGACGAGGAGCGCCATCCCGATCGAATCGGCCAGCACCGCTTCGTGCTCAGGGTCGATCCCGCGCTCAGGCGCACCGGCAATGTCGGGAAGCGGCGCATCCAGTGTTTCCTCGCCGCGCAGCTTTCGCGAGCGCAGCATATCGAGACAGACGCGTGAGACTACGGTGGTCAGCCAGCCGCCGAGATTCTGAACATCGGCCGCGCCGGACCGGGTGAGCCGGAACCACGATTCCTGGACCGCATCATCCGCCTCACTCAATGAGCCGAGCATGCGAAAGGCGACCGAGCGCAAATGCGCGCGATGCATCTCGAATTGCTCCGCCAGCTGATCGTGCTCGTCCATTGTCAATACTCCGTCAATGCGCACCCGACATGCACTCTTTTGACGAACGGGCGCCCGCATGTGTGACGCGATCAGTCGGAGCCGAGCCGGCGCAGGACCTTGGGTGGCAGCCACCAACGAACGGTCATCCCACCCTCCGTCACCTCGCCCCTGGTGCTGAAGCGGACCGCGCCGCCTTTTTTGAGCGGCTGCGCCGGGGAGCCGTCACCGGCGAGCAGGGTGGCAGCCAACTCGCCCAGGAGCGGCTCGTGTCCGACCAGCGCGATAACGGCGGCATGCTCCCGATTGCAGCGTTCGATGACCGTGGCGGGGCTATTCTCCGGTTGCAGCTCGACACATTCCACCGGCCCGGGCCAGCCGGCCACTTTTTCCAGAATTTCCGCCGTCTGCCAGGCGCGGCGAAACGGACTGGCGAGCACCAGATCGACGGAAGCAGCGACCTTGCCGAGCCCAACAGCCGCCTGCTCGAATTTCGCGATGCCGTCCTTCGTCAGCGGTCGCTCACTGTCGTCCGGCCAGCGACGGGGATCACGTTCAGCGGCGATGGCGTGACGCACGAGAATGAGATCCATCGGCTACTCCTCAGTTCTTGACCTCGTCGGGCATCCTGGTCGGTTTCGTTTCGAGTCTCGTTCGCGCCACGCGACTACCGGCTCGCAGCTCCTTGCGCAGACGGGCGAGCGGCTTGCCGGCGAGCACGCGGTACGTCTTCGGAAACTCTGACCGCAACTCGCGAGCTTCCACGAGTGAGCGCTCGGCGATCCGGCCCATGACGAAGAGCGTCGGTCCGGGAAGCGCGTTGGCGACGCCCGCGAGTTCGCGCAACTGGTCGGCGGCAACGATGGCATCCTGATGCGCCCCGAGCAGATCCTGCACCTCGATCAGGCGCCGGATGTAGGCGGCGACGCCTCGGCCGTAGAGCGGCCGGAAGAACTCGAGCGCATAGCGCATTCGTTTCGCCTCGAGGCGCACGTCGTGGATCGCCTCCGGCGTTGCATTCCGTCCGGCTCTTTCGGCTTTCCGCGCGAAGCGATGCTGCCGACGAAGGATCAGATCGGGGGCGACATCGAGCGCGGCGATCGTCTGCGTTGCGTCGATCGGATGGGCCAGGAGTTCAGTAAACGAGGCGACGAAGCGCTCGTAGCGCGCGGAATCGAGCGCTGACAGCATCCGTTCGCGCGCGGCGCTGCGTTGACGGCGCACCTCGTCGAGCAGCGGTTCAAGACTCGCGGCGTCCGCACTCTCCAGGCGGTTGGACCAGCCGTCGAGGGCGACGAGTCGCACATCGAGATCGCGCACTTCTCCAAGCGTGCGCGCCAGCCAGCGGAGATCGTTACCCTGCGCCAGTATCTCCGGCGCGAGAAACGGCCTGAAGAGACTCAGCGCCGCGCGCAAGCGACGCACCGCGACGCGCATGTCATGCAACGCTTCGATGTCGTCACCAAGCCTGGCGCCCGGCTCGTTCTGAAGGAGCGCAACGAGCTGTCGCCAGAGCGTGGCATAGGCGACCTCGCTGATCGACGCGTCACGTTCGAACGTGCGCCCATCCAACGACGGCGGGCCGATCGGCGTCAGGTGATTCCGCACCAGACCGGTCTCGTACTTCGATTCATTCGCCGCCGTGAGCGAAACATCCGCTTGCAACGCCGCCACGAACGGCTCGAGCACATCCGTCTCGCCATTCACGGACTCGATTTCGACACGCAAGAGTTGCGACTGA
>CALAGB010000512.1 GCA_937891245.1 uncultured Thermomicrobiales bacterium
CCTGCTTCGCCTCGCCGATGCCAATGCGATCACCGCCACCGCCGAACCGCTCGAAGAGCCGGAGGCTCCTCGTGTCTGATCCCACGCGTTCGGGGTCACGCCGAAGTCGGGATGCGGCGAGCCGTACGCGAATTCGAGCATGTTGTTCTTACCGAGGAGGATCGCTCCGGCCGCGTTGAGCCGCTCGCAGACCGTCGCGTCGCGCTCCGATACGAAATCGCGCAGGATCGGCGAGCCGGCGGTCGTGCGGATACCTCGTGTCTCGACAAGATCCTTGAGCGAATACGGAATACCGTGCAACGGCCCGCGATAGTTGCCGTTCATAATTTCGGCTTCCGCCTGGCGCGCTTGCGCCAGTGCTTCATCGGCACAGATGGTGATGAACGCATTGAGTTGAGGGTTCAGACGCTCGGCCCGTTCGAGCATCATATGCGTCAGTTCAACAGGCGAAAGCGCGCGCTGTGCGATATCTCCGGCAATCTCGCTCACGCTGAAATATATCGGGTCGTTCGGCACCTCGATCAACCGTTCGGCTTGGCATCACGGCCGCGCATCAGCGCGGCCGGTGCTCTTCGTCTCTCGTGGGGGATTAGTTGCGCTCGGTTGGTTTCGTTTTGGCCGCGCTCGGCTTGAGCTCCACCGGCGTGCCGACATCGTTGTACAAATGGCAACGGACGATGTGCCCACCGCCGATGTCGCGCGGCTGAGGCACCTCTTGTTCACAGATCTTGCCGATGAATTGTGGACAGCGCGTATGAAAGACGCAACCGCTCGGAAGTTTCACCAGGCTCGGTACTTCACCCGACAGGATGATCCGCTGGCGCTTCTCGCCCGGTTCGGCGCTCCGATCGATCTGCGGCACGGCCGACAGCAGCGCCTGGGTGTATGGATGCGCCGGATTGTCGAACACGGTCCGGGTTGGACCGGTCTCCATGATCTCCCCCAGGTACATCACGGCGACATCCTGGCTGATGTGCTTAACCACGCTCAGATCATGGGTGATGAAGAGAAAACTGAGATCGAAATCTGATTGGAGATCGCTCAGCAGGTTGACGATCTGGGCTTGCGTGGAGACATCGAGCGCTGACACCGGTTCATCGGCGATGATGAGCGACGGCTGGCTGATCAGCGCCCGCGCGATGCCGATACGCTGGCGCTGGCCACCGCTGAATTCGTGCGGAAAGCGACGCTTGTACCGCGGCTCCAGCCCAACTTGCTCCAGCACCTGCTCAATGCGTTCGGTTCGTTCCTTGCCCTGGGCGAGACCGTGGACGATGAGCGGCACCGCCAGAATCTGCTCGACGGTCTTGCGTCGATTGAGCGATGATTCTGGGTCTTGAAAGACCATCTGGGCGTGCCGGCGGAACTCCTTGAGTCCGCCACCCTTCAGTTTCGCGACATCCTGCCCGCGGAAGAGGATCTGCCCGCTCGTCGGATCGTAGAGTCGCATGATGGTCTTGCCGACCGTTGTCTTTCCACAACCGCTTTCGCCAACCAATCCAAGTGTTCGACGTGGCCCGATATCGAACGACACCGAGTTGACGGCGTGCGCCACCGGCCGGTGGCCGCGCAGTCGGTCGATCAGCCCGCTTGAGAGGTCGAAGTGCTTGGTTAGGCGATCGACGCTCAGGATCGCTTGTTGCCCACTCGCGCTGCTCATGCGCGCTCCTCCGTCTCCACCGATGTCGGGTGTTCGGTTCGCTCCAGGTTGCCATCGTACAGGTGGCAGGCGACTCGACTGCCGTCGCCCAGCGGCAGCAGTTCCGGGATTTCGACCGGACAGCGCTCGAACGCATAGGGACAACGTGGGTGAAAGCGGCAGCCGTCTGGAAAGCGTTGCAGGCTCGGCATGCGGCCCTTGATCGTCGGCAGCCGGTCCAACTCCTGATCGAGGCTGGGGGAGACGCTGAGGAGTCCCTCGGCGTACGGATGTCGGGGTGCACGCACGAGGTCGCGCGTCACGCGATCTTCGACGATTTTACCGGCGTACATCACCTGGACCCGATCGCAGAACTCGGCCACGACACCGAGGTTGTGGGTGATCAGTAGCACCGCCATGCCGAAATCGTTGCGCAACGACTGCAAGAGTTCGAGGATTTGCGCCTGAATCGTGACATCCAATGCCGTCGTCGGCTCATCGGCGATCAGCAGCTTCGGATTACAGGAGAGCGCCATCGCGATCGAGATCCGCTGTAGCATACCGCCGGAGAACTGGTGCGGATAGCTCTTGAGTCGTTCGGCCGGCGCCGGAATCCCGACCCGTCGCATCATCTCGATGGCCCGCGCTGTCGCCTCGTCTTTCGACATCGGAGTGTGCAGCCGGATGACCCGCCGCAGCTGATCGCCGATCGTCTTGACCGGATTGAGCGCCGTCATCGGATCCTGCGAGACCATCGCGATCTCTCCGCCGCGCAACTTGCTCATCTCCGGCTCGGAGAGCGTGAGGAGATCGGTGTCATTGAAGATGACGCGCCCCGAGACGATTTTTGCCGGGGGCCGAATGAGGCGAATGATCGATAAGGCCGTCATACTCTTGCCGGCGGCCGATTCGCCGACAAGCCCAAGCACTTCGCCTGGTTGGAGCGAGAAGCTGACGTGATCGACAGCGTTGTAGTTGCGGCCGTTGATGAGCACGGTCGTGACGAGGTCTTCAACCCGTAGCAGTGGGCGCGGCGCGTGGGCCGGAACGGTCGATCCCGAAATTTTGACGCGTGGTGAAATCGATTTCGCCATCGCTTAGACCCCCACATCTCGCGTGCGCGGATCCAGCGCGTCGCGCAAACCGTCACCAAGCAGATTGAGACCGGCCATGGTGAGCAGAATCGCGAGGCCGGGGAAGACGGAAAACCACCACTCGCCCGAGATGATGTAGGCGCGCGCGTCGGAGAGCATCGATCCCCAGCTGGCTGTCGGCGGGCGGATACCGACGCCGAGGAAGCTGAGCGACGCCTCGATCAGAATCGCCGTCGCCATATAGTAGGTTCCCTGCACGATGATCGGCACGATGCTATTCGGCAAAATCTCGGAGAAGATGATGCGCGCGTCGCCCTGGCCGACTGACTTGGCCGCCTGCACATACTGCTCCTCGCGCTCTTGCAGGAAGGAGGAGCGGATAACACGAGCGAAGCGCGGCGCGAAGACGACGCCGGTGACGAGCACGATCTTCGCAATGCTGTCGATATGGATTGGCCCGATCGCGGTGGGTTTCGCGCCGAGGATTCCCATCACCGCGATTGCTAGGATCATCGTTGGAAAAGCGATGAAGATATCAAAGATGCGCATGATTAGCTCATCGAGAAACGTGCCCGACCAATAACCGGCCACCGCGCCGAGCGGCACGCCGATGAGGATACCGACGAGCACCGAAAAGAGTCCGACCTGTATGGACACACGTGCGCCGTAGATGACGCGAGACAGGACGTCTCGTCCGACGTTATCGGTTCCGAACGGATGGCTCAGCGATGGGCTCGTGAGCGAATGATATGGGTCAGTTGTGTCCGGATTATGAGGACTGACGAGTGGCGCGCCGATTGCCATGAGAATAACAACGATGGTGATGATGCCACCGATCAGCGCGACGCGGTTTTGCCGGAACCGTCGCCATGCCTGAGTGAAACTTCCTGCGTCCGCCTCCGGTTCGTCGGGTATGGCGGTCGCGATCTGATCCGCGTTGAGTTCAATCATGCGCGAGAAAGCCCTCCATCGAAAACGCTGGCTGGCGCTAATAGCGGATGCGCGGGTCAACCACACTATACAAAATGTCGACGAGCACGTTCGCCAGAACGTAAAGCACACCAACGACGAAAAGCGCGCCCTGGATCGTCGGAATATCGCGATTGAAGACGGAGTCGGCGACCAATCGTCCAAAGCCAGGGAGCGAAAAGACGGTTTCCAACAGAATCGTGCCGGCCAGCACGCGCGCCAACGTCAACCCGATGATCGTCAGCGTCGGGATGAATGCGTTCCGTAGACCGTCGTCCCAAACGACGGTGCGCCAGGGAACGCCCATCGCCCGCGCCGTCAGGATATAGTTCTGCCCGAGCGTCTCGATCATACTGGCGCGCAGCATCCGTGTGATGAGCGCCATATTAATGAACGCCAGAATCAGCACCGGCAACAGGACTGATTTCAGGTT
>CALAGB010000513.1 GCA_937891245.1 uncultured Thermomicrobiales bacterium
CAGCTACGGATTCCTCAACTACTGGCGTGACCACGGCAGTATCCCGATCTTCGGTTATCCGATCACCGATGAGCTGCAAGATCCCGCCAGCGGCCTGACCGTCCAGTATTTCGAGCGGGCCGTCTTCGAGTGGCACGGTGACCAGCCGGAAGGCTCGCGCGTCATGCTCCAGCGCCTCGGGTCCACCCTGACGCAGAGGATGAGCAACTCCGCCTTCAATCCAATCAACGCCGCCTCCGACGATAGCTGCAACTTCTATCAAGAGACGGGACATCGCGTCTGTAACGGCTTCCTCAATTATTGGTTGAACAACGGGTCACTCGGCACTTTCGGTTTTCCGATCAGTGAAGAGTTCACCGAGGGTGGCTTCACCGTCCAGTATTTCGAACGCGCCCGCTTTGAATGGCATCCGGGGAGCGACGGCAACCCAAGCCTTGTCATGCTCGGGCTGCTCGGTTCGCAGGCGGCCAAGTCAGCCGGTGTGAACACCGCCGCTGTTCCGCAGGATAGCAGCGTCCCAACTTACTCCGCCGGCCTCTGGTACGACCCGAACGCCGCACCGGAAGACGTCATGGCGCCGCCACCCGGCGCGCCAAGCGGCGAGGCAAAGTGGATCGAAGTCGATCTGACCCATCAGTATCTACGCGCCTGGGAGTACAACACCAAGGTCTTCGGCCAATACATTTCGTCCGGCGTGGCGCCGAACTACACGCCGACCGGTACGTTCCAGATCTATATCAAGCTGCGCTATGACGACATGACGAACGGCAAGGCGGGCGATGAGGACTACTACAACCTGCCGGACGTCCCCTGGGTGATGTATTTCTACCAGGGTGGGTATGCGCTGCACGGCACGTACTGGCATCACAACTTCGGCACGCCGATGAGCCACGGCTGCGTCAACATGACGACCGACGGCGCCGCCTGGGTCTACAACTGGGCGCCTTACGGCACCACGGTTTGGATCCACTACTAACGGATATCGGCAATAAATGACGAACGCCCGGAGCCGATCGGCTCCGGGCGTTCGTCATTGTGGGCCGTCGGCTAGTCGTTGTCGTCGCCATCTGCCGCCTCGGGCAGGTCGATCTGTTCCAGTTGCTCCAGCACGAACGGGCTATCGTCGGCCGCGACGCGGTTGTGCCGGATAAAGCCGCAGCCGAGGCAGCGATGGACGATCGCCTCTTCGCCGGATGGCCGCGTATAGAGACCGATCGGCTCCATCAGCGAACGACAGTCGCTGGCACGATCGCCCGGCGTTTTGCCGTCGACGTGCAGCGAATAGAGGCAGATCGGACAGTGATTGCGATGTCGCCCGCCGGACAGCGTTGGACCGACCATGTTCCGGCAATGCCGGCAACGAAACGTTTCGCTCCCATCCGGCTTGCGCACCCGTCGCGCCGGCTCGCGCTCCGGCTCGGCCAGCTTCTTCAGCGACTTCGCACGTCGCTCGGCCCGGCTCCGGTGGCGAATTGGAAGCTCAACCTCTTCCTCGAACTCGTCGTCATCTGAAGACCACACGCCTGAATACCCCACTGGATGCTCCCTGATTCATCATCGTTGAACATGAAAATACCGCAGTCGTCAAATCGCCTGCGGCAGGTCATCCAGCGAGCATCGCGGCAATACAGGAATCGCGTTCAATGAGAAGGGTGCATGGACCGTGATGCGCTCAGACCGCGGCAGGCGCCACAACAAGGGCCAATGCATTGTTCGCCACGCGGCACCAGCTTCCTAGCATCAGATCGATGACCGGCTGGAGAGATTTCGTCCAGCGTGGCCGTAACGGTACGGTCCGGCTTGGCAATCTGTCAAGCAGCGGTTAACGTCTGAGCGGCTCCCCACCGTCGATAGCATCAGGCACCCATCCGGGTCAACGGATCGCGTAAACCGGAGCGCGTTGCCGCCGCAGGCTCCGCCCCGTGGGTAACGGGTGGCGTGAATCCAACGTTGGTTGGGACTGACGTTCGCCGGGGAATGAATTGTGTGACCGGAGCGGGTCGTCGCCGGATGCCCGCCCGGGAGAATGGGACGTGGTGCCCGAGCGGGTGGTTGTCCGAAGCCTGCACAGAGGAGTGGGCTGGGGGAATCCCGAGCGGGTTGCCGCCCGTGCACCGCCCGGGGTGGATGGTTCGGGTGCGCCGGAACGGATCATCGCCGGAGGCCTGCGCATGGGAAGGGATCGTTGGACCCCGAACGTGGACGTCGCCGGGGCCTCGCCCGGGGGAACGGGTTGTGGAATCCCGAAGGTGGACGTAGCCCCGGCCCCGCCCGGGGGAAACGGGTTGTGGAATCCCGAACGGGTCATCGCCCCGGACCCACCCGGGGATAAATGCCCGGGCTCCTGAGGCGAAGCCCACTAAAGGGGCTGAAGGGTTGGTTATCCCCAGCCGCCCTGCTTGTCATTCCGAGCCGCCGCGAGGAATCTCCTCCCCGTATCCCAACCGTCGTGCGTGAGGAAACGGGAGAGAGATGCTTCGCTGCGGCTCAGCATGACAGGGGGAGCTGCGCTGAGCCTACGAACGTACGGATACTCAGCCCCTTTAGTGGGCTTCGCCTCAGGAGCCCGGGCATTTTATCCCCGGGCGGGCCACGGGCGAATCCCGATCCACCGACGCATCACGACGTTCCCCGGGCACGGTCGCGGCGACGACCCGTTCGGGATTCCACAATCCGTTCCCCCGGCCCTGCCCGCGGCGACGTCCACCTTCGGGATTCCGCAATCCCTTTCCCGGGCACGGTCGGGGCGACGTCCACGTTTGGGATCCAACGATCCCTTCCCCGGGCGGGGTCGGGGCGGCAACCCGCTCGGGGTTCCGCATTCCGTTCCCTGCGGACGGGCGCCGGACGAGATCACCGTTCGGGATCCAACGATCCGTTCCCCGGGCGGGGCTCCGGCGGGAACCCGCTGCGGTCCGTGCGACCCCGTTCCCGCGGAAGGCCCCGGCGCAACCAACGTTGATGGTTGACGCCATTCGTCCCCACGAGCGGGTATCCTGCGGCAATCCGCATCGGGTTATGCGAGCCCGTTCGCGCTGCCCACTTACAAAATCGTCTTCAGCTTCTCCAGGTCGAAGTTGCCGCCGCTGACGATGGCGACGACGTTTTCGCCCGGGTTGATCGGGATCTTGTCGGCCAGCAGAGCAGCCGTGGCTGCCGCGCCGGACGGTTCGGCATAGAGCTTGGCGAAGGTCATGACCGCTTTGAGCCCGGCGATGATCTCGTCTTCGGTCAACGTGACGATGTCGTCGACGTATTGGCGTGTGAGTGGGTAGGTGATCCTACCGGCCATCGGCGGCGCCAGTCCATCGGCGATCGTGTTGACCGACTCCAGCTGCACCGGCTCGCCGCGATCCCACGATTGGCGCATCGCCGACGCGCCGAGCGGCTCGACACCATAGACGCGAATTTGCCCGCCGTTGCCTTTGGCAGCGATCGATACGCCCGAAATCAAGCCGCCGCCGCCAACCGGGCAGACGATGACGTCCACTTCCGGCAACTGCTCGACGATCTCCAAGCCAACGGTGCCCTGCCCGGCGATGATGTGCGGGTTGTCGAAGCCGTGGACATCGACCAGTCCGTCCTCCTCAACGAGTCGGGCGGCGGTCGCGAACGCCTCATGAATCGGGCCATCGACAAGCACGATGTTGGCTCCGTAGCCACGGGTGGCGGCCAGCTTCGATTGGCTGGCGTGCGACGACATGACGATCGTGCACCGGGTGCCAACCTTCTGTGCGGCCCAGGCGAGCCCCTGCGCATGGTTGCCGGCCGAAACCGCGACCACGCCGCGCCCCAACTCCTCGGGCGTCAGGTGCCGCAGACAGTTCAGCGCGCCGCGAATCTTGAATGAGCCGGTCTTCTGAAAAAGCTCGGCCTTGTGATAGAGCCGGGCGCCGATCTGATCGCCCAGGCGCGTCGAACTCAAGAGCGGTGTGCGGCGCACATCGCCGCCGAGCGTCGCCCGCGCGGCGGCGACATCCGCATAATCAACCATCGTTTATCCCTTCCTCACGAGTGGTGGCCCTGGATGATTGCGACGATGCAGAGCCGCCCCATCGTCGCACGGCGGCAGCACTCAGGCAATCCGCTTTCGGGACGGCAACGGAATTGCTCGTACCTTTCCAGTGTTGGAGACAAAACGAACCGCTTTGTACTCAAGAATCGAGAACTGATATGCCAACTCCACTCGATCGCTTCCGACAGAACAAGGACGACTTCTTCAAGGATGAAAGCGACTCGCCGCTCACCCCGGAGCAGATCGACCGCTTCGAGAAGCTCGACTACTTCCCCGAGAATCCGGCGCTCCGCTTCAAGCTCGCGCTCGACCGTGAGGCGGTGTCACCCGAGCCGGTGATGCTCGATACGACCACCGGCACGCAGCAGCGCTTCAATCCTGCCGGCAAGATTCACTTCGAGGTCAATGGTCAACCGGTCAGCCTGACGCTCTATCGCGAGCATGGCCGCGGTCGCTACTTCCTGCCGTTTCGCGATGCCACCAGCGGACAGTCAACCTACGCAGTTGGTCGCTATCTCGATCCGCAGGAGGCGTCGGACGGGCTTATCACCGTCGATTTCAACTACGCTTACAACCCGTATTGCGCCTATAACGGCGACTGGACCTGCCCGATCCCGCCGGATGAAAACACGCTGGCGGTGCCGATCGAGGCGGGAGAAAAGGCCTTCACGCTCGACGGCTGAACCGACCCGTGGATAATGAACCTCACATTCGGAACGCATGACACCACACGAGAGGATGGTCGATGCAGGTCGAGATTCAGTCCGGAAATCTGGTCGAACAAACCGTCGATGCGCTCGTCCTGGGAGTCGCGCCCGGCCGAGCGTTGGACGGCGACGCGGCAGTGGTTGACGAACGACTGCTTGGCGCGCTGAAGCAGGCGCTGGAGGACAACGAGTTCAGCGGCAAGGTCGGTTCCACGCTGGTCATTCCGACACTCGGCCAGATCCCGGCGAAACGGATCGTCGTCACCGGCACCGGCGACGCTCAGGGACGTCGCGCGCAGGATTTGACGCGCGCCTGGGGCCGGGCCGCGCGGGCTGCCCGCGAATCCGGTGCGCGCACCGTCGCCAGTGCCGCGCCTCCGACCGTCGCGGACGGCCTTGTCGCGTCGTTCCGCGCCGCGACCGAAGGTGTCGTGCTGGCGCTCTATCGCTTCCTCGCCTATCGCACGGTCGACCTGCCGAACAAGGAGGTCGATGCGTTTGCCTTCGTCGACGCTCGCGCCGACGCGCACACGGGCATCGAGATCGGGAACGCCATCGCCCAGGGAACCTGCGTCGCGCGCGACCTCGGCAATATGCCGCCCGATATCCTCTATCCCGAGACGCTGGCGCTGCGTGCGCAGGAGATCGCGCTGGCCAACGACCTGTCGTGCATTATTTACGACCGCGAGGCGCTGGAGAAGATGGGGGCGGCCGCGATCGTGGCGGTCGGCAAGGGGAGCGAACGCGATCCTCGCCTCATTCACCTGACCTACAAGCCACGGGGCGAATCACGCGGCACGATCGCCTTTGTCGGCAAGGGGATCACCTTCGATACCGGCGGTATGAGTCTCAAGCCAGGCGGCGGCATGGAAGAGATGAAGTTCGACATGTGCGGCGGCGGCGCCGTGCTCGGCGCGATGAGCGCCTTGCCGGCGCTCGACCTCCCCTACACCGTCCATGGCATCGTCGCCGGCGCCGAGAATATGCCGAGCGGCACCGCCTACCGGCCGGGCGACATTCTGCACACGCTCAATGGCAAGACGATCGAGATCATCAGTACCGATGCCGAAGGCCGGCTGGTTTTGGCCGACGCGCTCACGTATACGTCGCGTCTCGGTGTTGACGCCATGATCGACCTTGCCACACTGACTGGGGCCTCAGTCGTCGCGCTCGGCGATGAGGGCACCAGCGTCTTCAGCAGCGACGACGCTTTGGCAGACGAGATTCTCGGTGCGGCGCGCTGGAACGCCGAGCTGATGTGGCACATGCCGCTCTGGGAGGAATACAAAAAGCAGCTGAAAGGGAGCTACGCCGACCTGCGCAACAGTGGCGGCCGGCCAGGGGGTGCTATTTTTGCCGCGCTCTTCCTGCAGGAGTTCATCGAAGGGACGCCCTGGGCGCACCTCGATATCGCAGGCCCCGCCTGGAATACCAAAGAGACCGATCTCGCCCCGGCCGGAGCCAGTGGCCACGGTGTCCGCACGCTGCTGACGCTTCTCATGAATCGTGCGGCGGGTTAGGTCACGGTCCGACAATTCATGTCATTCTAAGCCGCGGCGAGGAATCTCTCATGCGTTCACCCGAACATGACGCTCGGGAAACGGAGAAGAGATCCTTCACTGCAGTTCAGGATGACGAGGGACGGCGCCTAGCCTTGCCGCACCCAATCGAGCGTGGCTCGCAGGCCGTCGGGCATCGTCGTTTGCGGCTGCCAGCCGAGAGTGGAACGCGCCCGGCCGTTCGCGAGCACGCTGTGCTTGATGTCACCACGACGCTCTTCCTGGTGAATCGCCTCGTGCGGATAGGCGGTCGCTTCGGCCATCAGCTCGAAGAGCGCGTTGACCGACAGCGGCGTTTCGCTGCTGATGTTGACCGTCAGCGAGTCGTCGGACTGCAACGCCAATTCGTGCGCCCGCGCCACGTCGCCGACGTAGACGAAGTCGCGCGTCTGCTCGCCGTCGCCGAAGATGTAGACCGGTTCGTCCGCGATCATACGCGCGGCAAAGATCGAGATAACGCCGGCCTCACCGTACGGGTCCTGGCGCGGACCGTAGATATTCGCCAGGCGCAGCACTTTGAGCGGGATATCGGACGGCAACAAGATCTTCAAGTACTGCTCGAGCGTCCATTTGCTCAGACCGTAGGCGCTCTCGGGCCGGATCGGATGTTCCTCGTCGCAGGGTAGATAGTCTGGCGTACCGTACAGCGCGCCGCCGGTCGTGATGTAGACGAATTGCTTGACGCCCGCTTCAAGACCCGCTTTGTAGACGTTCAGACCAGCCAGGATATTCGTGTTGGCATCGCGCACCGGGTCGGTCATCGAGACGGCGACCGATGCCTGCGCCGCGACGTGGCTGATAGCATCCGGCGCAAACTCACGAGCAACCTCGATCAGGCGCGCATCGCCCATATCGAGCCGCACCAGCTCCGCCCGCGAGTCAAGGTTGGTCGCTTTGCCGGTGGAAAGATCGTCGACGACCAGCACCTCATGTCCGCTCGCCAGCAATCGATCAACGATATGTGATCCGATGAAACCGGCGCCGCCGGTGATCAGGACGCGCATAGGGCTCCTCTCGGCCTAACTCGCGGCCGTTCCCGGCACGCGTTCCGTTTCCGCCGGATCGGCCGCGAGCAGTTCGCTCAAGCGCGACCGGCAGCGAATGTAATGCAATCGAAACCGCGCATCATCGCGCAAGACCCGCAGCAGGTCATCAATCGATCTATCCAGCCGCGTGACACCGAGCGCGACATCGCGATCGTACACGCGGTCGATTAAGCGTACAAAGCGGAGCGCTTCATCGGTATCACCCAATGGTTCCAGCTGATCGAGCTGGATCCGATCAACCTCATCGAGCCAAGCGGCGTCATACATCGGGTGCGTTGCCGCCAGAAAGCGCCGCAGATCGCCGGACGGAAAGCGCACGACCCGTTCATCATCGGCACGCGCCGGACGATGTCGCTCGGCCGCGGCGCCGCTTGAGCGCCAATCGACGCCGGCGACACGCACGACCTGGAACGCCGTCGCGATTTCGCCCAATTCGCGCTGAAAGGCGCCGGCATAGCTATGACCGGCGTCCATCACGGTCGGATCAGCGTTGGCCGTCGCCAGAATGCGCGGCCTGCCCGCCAGCATGGCGCGCACCAACGAGGTGAGTAGCATGATGTTGGCCGGATCGCGTAGGTCGATCTCGTCGATGCAGACCAGCCGTTGGCTCCCGAGCAACTGACGCAAGCGGTCCATCCGCAGCGTGCCGGCGGCCGCCGAGAATTCGTCGAAGGTCGCGAAGAGTTTCGGTTCGTCCGCCAGATGAAAAGCAGCCGCGAGCAGATGCGTCTTGCCGATCCCAGGCGGCCCATCGAGATAGACGCCACGGTAATCGAGTGCCGGCGGGGTTTTGCGCCAGGGAAGCCGCGAGCTACTCGGCTCCGGCGCTTCGATCAGCGTTCTGATTTTGGCAATCGCTTCGCGTTGTTGGGGGAATGCTGGATCGATCATGAAGTTATCAAATGAAGCGGCTTCGAAGCGTTTGGGAAGACGGAACTGCGGCCCTCGCGTCGCACGGACTCGCTCATTCAGACGCTCGATCGATACCGAAATCACCGGCGCTCCTCATGTCTTCATCAGACCAGAGTCTACCCAACCATCCGCAACCCGCACAGCACGGCACCCTCCGTATAATCGGTACGAACGAGGGAGCACGAGTGGCCGACAACTCGGACCCAGGATCACGCTATCGGATCGCGATCGGCCAAACGATCGCCGCCTGCCGTGCCGAACGGGGCAGCGGGCTACGCGCCTTCGCCGACCGAGCCGGTATCTCGCCCGCCTATCTCAGCGAGATGGAAAACGGCCGCAAAGAGCCATCCGGAGCCATGTTCGAACAGCTTGCTCGCGCCTTTGACCTGCCGCTCGCGGACTTCCTCCGGCTCGTCGCCGAGCGTCTCGAAGAGCCCGAACCGCCACCGAGCATCCCGACCGACGGCCTCGACCGTGCCGAGGTCGAGCAGATCGCCGAATTCGCGGAATGGCTGCGTTGGAAGAAAGGGCGGTAACCCAGCCTCTCGGACGACACTCTCTTTCGTTGTCATTATGAGCCACAGTGAAGAATCTCCTTTCCGTTCCTCGTATGTCGTGAATAGGGGTACGCGTAAGAGATCCTTCACTACGGTTCAGGATGACAGGCGGAGTACCGCAATGTAGATCAACGCGATAGGACGGCATCCCCCAGAATAGCGACTCGGCCACGCCCGTTATAGACTAGCAACAGGACGCTTACCGTTCGAGACAGGGGGGAAGGCTCATGGCTCAGACCTGGACACGCGAGGATGTGTTCGTTTCGACTGATTGGCTCGCCGAGCATTTGGATGATTCGAACATCCGCATCCTCGATTGCCGTTACTATTTCGACAATCGTGACGCCGCAGAGGAGTACCGCAAGGCCCACATCCCCGGCGCCGTTCATTTCGACTGGTCGCACGAACTGAACGATCCGGAACATTCGGTGGCGTTTGCCATGGCCGGCCCGGAGAAGGTCGAAGAGACGATGAGCAAGGCGGGAATCGGCAATGACACGCGCATCATCGTCTACGACGACGAGGGCGGGCATTTCGGTTCACGCGTCTGGCTCGTGCTGGCGCGCTTCGGTAAAGAGTCGCAACTTCGCATCCTCGACGGCGGCTGGACCAAATGGGTCGCCGAAAACCGACCGACCAGCAGCGAGGTTCCGGATGTGAAGCCGGCCGAGTTCACCATCGATCGCTCAGCCGAGCGGCCCGAAATCGTTGCCACCGCTGACGACGTGCTGGCCGCCATGAAAGATGGCAAGACGAAGATCCTTGATGTCCGGCGCATGTCGGAGTTTACCGGCGAGGAAGTGCGCGCGGCACGGGGTGGCCGCATCCCCGGTGCCGATTACCTTTTCTGGCAAGACAACCTCGACTGGAACGGCGATCGCTCGTTCGTCAGCGAGGAGAAGGTCAAGGCACAGCGTGAAGCGGTCGGGATCGACGATGACACACCGGTCATTACCTACTGCCAGGGCGGCGTGCGTGCGGCTCATTCCGCCATCGCGCTCCTCACGTCGGGGGTTAAGAACGTGCGTGTCTACGATGGAAGCTGGGGTGAATGGGGCAATCGCGACGACCTGCCGCTCGAAAAGGGACCGGCCAAGAAGAAGTAGCGGTTATCCCGACTGCGGCCGCCTGATGCCGGGAATAGCGGCACCGATCGCGCGGTTTAGCCTCACGTGGAATGCTCCGGAATATCGAGAAGGGAACGCTCATGCGTATCGCGAATGACGCGACCGAACTTGTCGGCAACACGCCACTCGTGCGTCTCAACAAGGTCGCCGGCTCAAACGCGACGGTGTACGCGAAGATCGAAGCGTTCAGCCCCGGCTTCTCGATCAAGGATCGTATCGCACTCAACATGATTCTCGATGCCGAAAAACGCGGCGTGCTCAAGCCGGGCACCGTGATCGTCGAGGCAACCAGCGGCAACACCGGCATCGGCCTCGCCTGGGTTTCGGCGATCAAGGGCTACAAGCTGATCATTACCGTTTCGGCGCGAAACAGTCCGGAGCGCATCGCGATGCTGCGCGCGCTCGGCGCCGAAGTCATCGTCACCTCGGCCGAGGGTGGCACACCGGGCGCGATCGAGGAAGCGAATAAAATCGCCGCATCGCTCCCCTCTGCCTTCATGCCACGTCAGCACTGGAACCCGGCCAATCCCGAGGCGCACCGCATCGGCACCGCCCGTGAGATCTGGGAGGATACCGACGGCAAGGTCGATATCTTCGTCGCCGCCTTCGGCACCGGCGGCACGATCAGCGGCACTGGTGAGGGGTTGAAAGCCTACAACCCGGACATTCGCATCATCACCGTCGAGCCGGAAGAATCGCCGGTCCTGTCGCAGGGCCGCAAGGGGAGCCATGGGATCCAGGGCACCTCGCCCGGCTTCCTGGCCGAAGTGCTGAACACCGACGTCATCGACGAAACGGTGCTCGTCTCAACACCCGATGCCGTCGCCATGGCCAAACGACTGATGAAGGAAGAAGGAATCCTCACCGGCATCTCGGCCGGTGCGAACGCCACCGCCGCTGCACGTGTCGCCGAGCGGCCGGAGAACAAGGGCAAGATCATCGTCACTGTCTTCCCCGACCTTGCCGAGCGCTATCTTTCATCCGCTCTCTTCGCCGATAACGAGGCGAAGAAGTAATCAGACGCGTACCAGTTCCCCAAACCCCGTGGCGCGCCCGCTTATTCGCGGGCGCGTCCTTTTTCCGTCATCGCCCCGCGACCGCCACCAACCATCGGATGACGCGCGACCACGTGTGCCGCCGCCCGCTTAGGCCTTCCACTCCATGTCACGCTCGAAGGGGTAAACTGGATGCACGATCTTGTGAAACTCGAGGCGGTCAAGCCGCGGGCTGGTAAGGCCAGGGGTATCGACCTCGATAATCTCTTTGGCGACCGGTGTGAAGGCCGAGCGGAAATGCACCGACGACTTGACGGCGATGATCTGCCGTTCGGCCGGCTCGATCCCCTGGCTGCGCAGCACTTCGAGGTCGGTCGGTTGGTAGCGATGTGTTGTGACGACGACCTGCACCTTGCCGCCGTTGGCACCGTCAAGCTCGACCACCGCCGTCGGCCCCATGTTCATCTCGACTCCGGTGCTCATCAGCCCGCGATGCACGAAATGGCCGTCGCTCAGCCGCAC
>CALAGB010000514.1 GCA_937891245.1 uncultured Thermomicrobiales bacterium
ATCGCTTCCAGCGACATCGCGTTGCCGGTCAACTCCTGCGCGTTCATCTCGGAAATGAGCGCCCGCCGCGTCGAATAGTCCGACGCCCAGCCGCAGCCGAGCAGGCCGCTGGCGATACACAACGCCAACACGTTGGCACGATCGACGATGAACAGGATCGCCAACGCCCCGGCAATCACGACGCCGGTAGATTGCACGGTCAACAAGATCGTCGTACGCCGCATCCGATCCGACACCGCGCCAAAGGCAAGTCCGAGCACCAGCATCGGCAGCGTGCGACAAAAGCCGACCAGCCCGACATCGAACGCCGAGCCGGACATTACCAACACCAGCCAGCCGGTCGACACGATCTCGATCCAGTAGGCGTTGTAATAGCCGATGCCGCCATACCAGAGCCGCCGGTATGCCTGCACCGCGAAGAGCAGCCCAACCACCCCACCGTCGAAACGATTCAGTCCCACCCCGTTCGACGCGAACCGCCCCAACTCGATCCCCCTGTCGTACCCCTCGGCCGGCACCTTGCCTCGCTAGTATCGGGGCCAACGTGTCGCGCGTCGATGAGTGTCGTGACGCTCGACGTGCACTCGGAGATAAATCCCCGGGTTGGGGCGCTGGCGAAGACAATGTTTTCGATTGCCACATACTTGCCCCTCGCGGATGCAGCCGCTAGGATGTGCGCAGCCAGGCTGCGTCAATTGGGCGGTGATGGGGAGCGCGGATGACCTTTTCGGTGATTGGGTATGACCCACGGAATGGCGATACCGGCATGGTAATCAGCACCTGGGCGCTGGCCGTCGGGAGTCGCGTGCCGAACGCTGAGGCTACGGTCGGTGCGGTGGCGACGCAGGCGAATACCAATGCCTCGCTCGGTCCGCGCGTCCTCGATCTGCTGCGTGCCGGTCGCTCGCCGCGCGCTGCGATCGAGACGGCGCTGGAGGATGACAGCGCACGCGATCAGCGGCAGGTCGTCGCGGTCGATACGCACGGCGCGGTCTTCGCCTGGACCGGGGCAACAACCAAACCGTGGAGCGGGCATCTGATCGCCGAGAATGTCGCCACCTTCGGCAACCTGATTGTCGGCGAACAGGTGCTGACCGACGCCATGGCGGCGTATCAAGCAACCGACGGGGAACTGCGCGATCGCCTGCTGGCTGCCTACCGGGCCGGACAGGCCGCCGGTGGCGATGCCCAGGGCGTGCAATCCGCCGCGTTCTACGTTGCGCGCATTAACACCTATCCGTTCATCGATTTGCGGGTCGACGATCATCCGGCGCCGATCGAGGAATTGCACCGGCTGGCGGAGCTTGCCCAGCGCTCGATCGCGCCGCGCCTGCCACAACTCACACTCGATGCGCCGCAGGTCGCCAAACCAGGCGAGACCGTGACGGTTCGCGTGACGTGCGAGGGACAGCCGCTCCCCGCCATCGCGATCAGAGCGAACGGCGAGGATCGCGGGCTAACTGACCCCGATGGCGGGCTCACATTCACCGTCGCCACCGGCGGAGAGATCTACCTCATCGCCGCCCAGCCACCGACCGCCACGCGTGCCGCCGCCAGCTACCAGTTCATTCCGGCGGTGCGTTGGCTGCATGTCGAGTAAACGCCAATGCCGAGCGACGCGCCGAGCGAGTTGACGCTTTCGCAAATCTGGAACGCGCAATGGCTGACACGGCCGCTCCGCTTAACCGACGGCCGTGAACTGCGCGTTGTCTATCGCGGAGTCTGGACACATGGGCTCGGGCCTGATTTTTCCAACGCCTTCATCGACATCGACGGTCAGCTTTTCCGCGGCTCCATCGAATTGCACCGGGCGACATCGGACTGGACCGCGCACGGCCATCAGCTCGATCCGGCCTACAACGACGTCGTGCTGCATGTCGTCTGGGATGACGATGCGCGTCAGCCGGTGCGGCGCAACGACGCTGCGACGGTACCGACGCTGCTTCTCCCCGACCATCTACCCGGTCCGCTCGGCGACTTCGCCGGGAATCCGCTCTTACGCCCGCTCGGCGCTATCGGCTTCGACTATTGCGCGCCGACCGTCGCGGCGGTCAATCCGGCAGCACTCCGTTCGACCTGGGAGCGTGCCGGCGATGAGCGGATGCGCCTCAAGACTGAGGCGGTCGCGGCGCGCCTCGCGGGCGAACCACCGGCCCAAACGCTCTACACGCTGTTGCTCGACGCACTCGGCTATACGCGCAATCGCGAGCCGATGCGCGCCGTCGCCGAACGGCTGCCGTTCGATCACCTTGACGCGCGCCTGATCGATCGCGAAACCGAGGAGCGTTTTGTGCGCGCGGCAGGGCTGCTGCTTGGGCTAGCCGGCTTCCTCCCACTTTCACCCCACGAGCAAGAGCTGGGGGAGCTCAACCCGGCGCATGTCGCGCGTATCGAAGACGCCTGGAAACACCTTGGCGCCGCCTGGCGCGACATCGAGGTTCCGCCGTCGAGTTGGACACTGGCGCGCGTGCGTCCGGCGGCCCACCCGATCCGTCGTCTGCTTGCCATGGCGACGCTCCTGGCGCGGCTCTCCGCCGGGCTGGTCGAGGATTTCTGCGTCAGACTCGAAGTCGTCAATGCGCACGACGCGCTGCAAGACTGGCTGACCGACGAGAACCGCTATCTCGGACGTTCCCACGCGCACGAAATGATCGTGAATGTACTCGTCCCTTTTGCCCTCGCCTATGGCGATCTGACCGAGCAGCCGGAGATAACGGAACGCGCCGCCGATCTCTGGACCGCGCTACCCGCCGGTCAAGGCAACGCCGTTATCAAACGGATGGTCGCTCAGCTCTGCGGCGATCATCCGTTGCGCACAGGCTCGGCCCGCGCCGAACAAGGCCTGCTGCATCTGAACGCCACCGGTTGCCAGGCCATGCGCTGCTTCGAGTGTCCGGTCGCGCAGCTGGAGATCCTCGCGACGTCCGCACAATAACACACGCATCCTTCGATCTTCTTGCATTCGGCATTTTGCTCTCTTTGTCATCCTGAGCCGCAGCGAAGGATCTCCTTCACGTGTCCCCACTGCGTTATTGCCAGGGCAAGTCAAGAGAGATCCTTCGCTGCGGCTCAGGATGACAAGGGGGGCGGCATGGAAGGGAGGGACGATTCGAAATGGCGTGGGCGGAACCCGTCGCATGGCTCGGCGTCTGCGGATATGATAGCGTTCCGCGGCGGCGCGTACGCCGGTCGCCAGGGGAAAGCACGAGAGGGAACCGTGGCCGAACTTCCGGTCGCAGATACGAGCACACCGACGGACCTGCCCGCCGGTGCTGAATCCACGCCGGATGAAAAACAGGGGCTGCTCACCTCCCTCACGCGCTATCGTGCCTACCGCTTCCTCTGGAGCAGCGCGGTTCTCACGCAGATCGGGCAGTGGATGCTCCAGATCACCCTCGGTTGGGTGATGCTGCAATTGACCGATTCGGCCGCTTATGTCGGCTTGATCGGCTTCGCCTCCGGACTACCATTCATCCTTGTCTCGATACCGGCCGGTGTCTTGATCGATCGCATCGATCGGCGTCGGATCCTGCTCATTTCCAACGCGATCGCGCTGGCCGTCGGTTTCTGCCTGGCACTGCTCGTCTCGCTCGGGCACGTCCAGCCGTGGCATCTGTTGCTGGCGGCGCTCATCAACGGCTGCGCGCTCGCCGTCAACAACGCCACGATCCAGACGATGGTGCCGTCGTATGTCGAGCGCGACCACCTGCAAAACGCCATCGCCGTCATGTCGGCCGGCCAGAACTCGACGCGCATCCTTGGTCCGTCGCTCGGCGGACCGGCAATCGCGCTGCTCGGCGCGGCCGGTGCGCTCTACGTACAGTCGGCGGTTCTGCTCGCGGCACTGCTCATCACGCTCGTACTTCCCTCGGTCAAACCGGTGATTCGTACGCTCGATATCTGGCGTAACATCGGAGAAGGGCTCCGCTTCGTCGTGCGGAGCCCGATCCTTTCCGGTTTAATCATCCTCGCGGCCGTGCCGTCGCTTCTGATCTTTCCGTATGTGCAACTGCTGCCAATTTATGCACGCGATATTCTGCACATCGGCGCCGGTGGACTTGGGTTGCTGCTGTCGGCCGGAGGAACCGGCGCCGTGGCCGGCTCGCTCGTCGTGGCCGGACCGATCAAATTCCGTCGCCCCGGTTTGATCATGTTGATCGGTGCGTTCGTTTATGTCTTCTTCACCGTCGCCTTTGCCTACTCCGTGTGGGTCGTAGCGACGGTGTTGCTGCTCTTCGGCTGCGGCTTCATCGGATCGGCCTTTATGTCGCTCAACAACACGCTGCTGCATCTCCATTTGACCGACGAGATGCGCGGACGAGTGATGGGCATCTACACGCTGACCTGGGGGATGTCGACGCTCGGCGCCTGGCCGATGGGGATTCTCGGCGATCTCATCGGCGTACCGAGCGCCGTCGCCGCCGGCTCGATCCTGACCGGCATCGGCACCGTCCTGATCGCGCTCCGCTGGCGCGTGCTTCGGACGATTTGAACGGGATTAATCCTCGCCGGGCCGCGGGTCCGGATCACCTGACGTCCAGACGGGCGGATCACTCGCCGGGAATGACTCTTTACCCGCTTCATCGACAACCTTGTCGGTGCCGGTCGCTTTCGGACGTTCGATTTTCCCCTGCGCGAAGACATCGAGCATTCGCTGGCAGAAGGCCGGCAGGTCGTCCGGCTTGCGGCTGGTGACGAGGCCGTTCTCGTAGACGACTTCCTTATCGACCCAGGTGCCACCGGCATTCCGGATGTCCGTTTGCAACGACGGCCAGCTGGTGACCGTGCGTCCCCGCAAAACACCCGCTTCGACGAGCATCCACGGCCCGTGGCAGATCGCGGCGACCGGCTTACCGTCTTCGATCATCTCGCGCACGAAGCGCACCGCTTCGGGCACCGTGCGGAGCTTGTCCGGATTCATGACGCCGCCCGGCAAGAGCAACGCATCGAACTGCGACGACTGCGCTTGGTCGAAGGTCTGATCGACATGAATCGTGTCGCCCCAGTTCGTCCGATCCCACGACTTCACGTCGCCGTCGTGCGGCGCGATGACCATCACCGTAACGCCCGCTTCGTTCAGCACGCGCGCCGGTTCCAAATACTCGATCAGTTCCACCCCGTCGGTGAAAAGAGCCGCGACGCTCATGCCGCGCAGTCGCTGTTCTGCCATCGTGTCCTCCCATTGCTCTGTCGTCTCATCGTCGATCCTGGCGAACACCAGCGCACGGGTCATGCCATTCTAGCGACGAACCGGCGAAACGGTGCGCTATACTCTCTCAAACGCGAACGGGGCCAATCCATGCGGGTGGCGCGGCAGGAGAGGAAGTCATTGATGTCAGAAATTCAATGGTCGGAACGTTGGTCGAGGCGCGGCAAGCTGGCGGCGGAGCGGGCGACCGCCCCTCGCACACCAAATCCGAAGATGATCTCGTTTGTCTTTGGCGATCCGGATGCCGATAGCCTGCCGTTGAACGAGATGGCCGAAGCTGCCGAAAGCCTGGCCGAGCACAAGCGCGTTGACGCGCTCGGTTATCAAGACCCGATTCGCGGTGATGAGTTGAACGAGGCGCTCGCAATCAAGCTGAAGCGCGACCAGGGGATCGAGGTCAAGCCGGAGCAGATTCTGGTCACCTCCGGTGGCAGCGGCGGCCTCTCGCTCCTGAGCGATATGTTGCTCGATCCGGGCGATACGATCTTGATCGATGCCCCGGCCTGGATGGGCGCGACCGGCATGTTCCGCCTCTCCGGCGCCGAAATGGTCGGCGTGCCGCTGGATGACGAGGGGATCGATCCGGCCAAGGTCGCCGAGACATACGACCGGCTGGTCGATGAGGGCCGCACGCCGAAGTTCCTCTACACTATTCCGACCTTCCAGAACCCGGCCGGCGTCGAGTTGACGGCCGAACGCCGCCAGGCGCTGGCCAAGGTCGCCGACGAGCGCAACCTGCTGATCGTGGAGGACGACGCCTACAACGACCTCCGCTTCCGCGGCGAGAAGAAGCCGACGCTCTTCAGCCTCGTCAGGCCAGGCAATGCCTTCTTTTTCGGCACGCTCTCGAAGACAATCGCCGCCGGTCTCCGGCTTGGCTACATGGTTGGACCGGCCGATATCGTCGCCACCATGGCGCGCGGCGCCGTCGACAGCCTGCGCAACAGCTATTCGGCGGCGCTGGCCGACTGGTTCCTCCGCTCGGGGAAGCTCGAAGAGCATATCGGCGAACTGCGTGAGATCTACTCGCAGAAATCGGCCCACATGCTGGCCGCGCTCGAGCGCGAAATGCCGGAGGGCACGAAGTGGACTCGCCCGAACGGCGGCTTCTTCCTCTGGCTCACGCTGCCGGGCAGCCTGACCGCTCCCGGCATTCTCGCTGATGCCCGCGACGCCGGTGTCGACTTCATTCCTGGTCCGGCCTTCTATGGCGACGGCGGCGGGCAGCAGAGCCTCCGCCTCTCCTACAGCGCCGTCAGCCTGGATGAGATCGACGAAGGAATCAAGCGCCTGGCGAGCGTCATCCGTAATGCGCAGTCGACGAGGTAACACGGAGGACGGCTGAGGCCGCCTTCACCCGAACATCGTCCAACCCCAATTCTGAGAGCGGACGATGTTTGGGAAGCTCAGCGTGATCCTGGGATAGGGCGCGCGGTTCATCGCGCGACATGAACCGCGCGAACAACTGGTGAATCATTTATCCGACAACAAGGGGAGAACTATGACAAAGACGCTCTGCCGTAGCGGCATCGTCCTGTTGCTGCTGTCGCTCGTGGTGGGCATGCTCAGCAGCTCGGCATTGGCTGCTCCATCGTATTTCCAGGGATTCGAGACAGATACGGCCGATTGGAAGGGCTTCGCCCCCGCTGCTGACCCCATCCGAACACAAAGCGGTGCAAACGACATCATCGCCGCGTCGGGCGACTATTACGCCCTCGCTCCAAACTTCCTCTCGAGTCAGAGCGGTAGCTCCTTCACATTTTGGGGACAGACGGACCAATTAAGCTTCCCGGCGGGGGGCTTCTATACGTCAGTCGCCATCTACCTCGATGTGGACGGCGACTGGGCCGATGACACGGAATTCAATTGGGAGTCCGGGCTGTACTCACCGGACGGCTTCTCGTCAACCGCGTTTGTCTTCAATGTCGGCTTCTACACGAGTGACAACTCGACGGCGGCTGGTAGCGGGAATCGCTTCATTATCGCTACGAGCAACGATAACGACCAAGACTTCGACCCGGGTAGTGCTGCAGGTACCAAAGCCGCCATCTCGCAATCTGGCTGGTACACCTTCAAGCATGTGTTCCAGAGCGATTCCGACGATGTCCTTCACGTGACGATGACGATCTTAGATGCCGCCGGTAATCCCGTCCCGGACGCCCAGTGGACGATGACCGATCCATCGTGGGTTATCGAAGATACCATCAGCGGAAATGGGGTCGGCTTTTTTTCAAGTCAGGCGTTTTCGCTTCTAGCATTCGATAACGCGATCATGGGTCTTGGCTCGGGTCCGGCTGACACCGCACCGCCGGTCACCACCGGATCTGCCATGAGCAATGGCGCGGCCTATACCTTCGGTGATTGGACATCGCACGCCGTCACCATCACCCTGCAACCGTCTGACGGTACCAATGGGTCGGGAGTCGCCAGCACGATGTACTCAATCGATAACGGGCAGGCGGCCGCCTACACGAGCGAGTTCACGATCTCCACGGCCGGCAGCCACACGGTCAAATACTGGAGCACCGACAACGCCGGTAACATCGAACAGACCCACACCGTCGAGGTGAAGATCGACACCACCCCGCCGGTCACGACCGCGTCGGCGACGAGCAACGGCACGACGTATACCTTCGGGAATTGGACCACGCAGCCAGTCATGATCACGTTGAGCCCAGCCGATGGCACAGGGGAATCGGGCGTCGCCAGCACGTATTACACGATCGATAACGGCCCGGAGACCACGTACGCGAATCCCTTTAGCATCTCAGCCGACGGCAGCTACACGATCCAATTCTGGAGCACCGACGTCGCGGGCAACGCTGAACAGTCCACGAGCGTCGTGGTGAAGATCGACTCCGCCACTCCGGTCACGACCGTCGCGGCCACGAGTGACGGCGCCGCCTACACGTTTGGCGCTTGGGCACCAGAGCCGGTCACCATTACGCTGAGCGCGGATGACGGGACGAACGGCTCGGGAGTCGCTCAGACGTATTACACGATCGATGGTGGGCAAGCGGCCACGTACGGGAATCCGTTTACCATTTCGACTGATGGCAGTCATACGCTCACATACTGGAGCACCGACAGCGCAGGGAACGTTGAGACGGTCCACACCGCGCAGGTGAATGTCGTTTCGACCACCGCCGGGCTGATCGCACTGGTTCGGCAGTTCGAGAAAAATGGCCGCGTCGCGCATCTGATGATCGCTGCCTTAAACTGGGCGGACCTCGGCGCGCGCATCCACAGCGCCGGCATCGAGCGTGCCGGACTGACGGTCTTCCTCCATCACGTCGTGATGGAACGCGGCCGCTCGCTGACGATCGATCAGGCCGATACCTTGATGATGCTGGCGCGGCATCTATACGGATAAACGCACCGGCAACCAGGAGTCCGAGCGGAGGAGGCATTGGCCACCGAGCCAATGCCTCCTCGTGTTTAACCGGCCGACAACGACCTCGCGCGTTGATCACATCGCAGAGCTTCCACGAACATCCCTCTCCGCTATACTGTCGACATCGGATGTCGGTTGAACCGAGGAGGTTGGGCATGGCGCATTCCGGCTGGTCATTATCCGATGCTTCGCGAGCGACGCTGGAACGTGTGCTCGATGCGCTCCTGCCGCCGTCCGGCAGCTTCCCGCTCCCCTCGCAGACCGGTATGATCGACACCTTTATCCTGCAGCGCGTGCCGGAGAACGATCCGGACGGACGACTCTATCCGGCGTTGGATGCCCCCGCGCTCCAGCGCTTGCTGGCCGCTCTCGACGGAAGCGACGATATGACCGCGGCGCTCACGGATTTGGAGCAGACGGAGCCGCTTGCCTTCACCGCGCTCTGGCGTCTGGCGGTCTATGGCTACTACGCGCAGCCCGAGACGATCGCCGCGATCCAGCGGGATCTGGCGCCCGCCTACCATGGCGCGCCGCTGCCGCTCGGCTACGCACACGCGATGGCGCCATGGGACGCGAACGATCCACTTCAGATGCCACGTGAGCCACGCGGTTCGTTCATCCCGACCGATCACGTGAAACCCGTTGACGCCCTGTGGCTGAGAGAAAGAGACGGTGAGCGATGAGTTCGCCTTTACCGACCGATGTGCTCATCATCGGTTCCGGCGCGGCCGGGGCCGCCATCGCCTGGCGTCTCAGCGAGCAGGGCGTACGCGTCGTCTGCCTGGAGCAAGGTCCGTGGGTCTTGCCGGCCGAGCACCCGCACTACAGCAACGAGTGGGAATTCGAGCTCCAGCGGCGCTGGGGACGCAACCCGAACGTGCGGCAGGCGCCGGCTGACTTTCCGATAAGCTCCACCCGGGTGAACCCGATGCTCTACAACGCGGTCGGCGGCAGCACGGTCCATTACAACGCGCACTGGCCACGCCTGAAACCGGTCGATTTCCGTAAGGGAACCGAGCACGGGCTCGAAGGCTCGGCTGACTGGCCGATCAGCTATGAGGATCTTGCGCCGTACTACGAGCAGAACGACGCCATCATGGGCGTCTCCGGCATCGCCGGTGATCCGGCCAACCCGGCGCGCTCACCACGCCAGACCCCTCCCCTCCCCTTCGGCATTCACGGGAGGCGGATCGCCGAGGCGTTTGAGCGGCTCGGCTGGCATTGGTGGCCGGCCGATAACGCCATCATCACCGAGGATTACGACGGCCGCGTCGCCTGCGTGCATTGCGGCTCATGTCGCAACGGCTGTCCACGCGGTTCGCTGGCAACGGTCACCTGGACCTACTGGCCGCGCGCGTTGCGTAACGGCGTCGAACTCCGCACCCACGCCCGGGTCGAGCAGATCACGCTCGACGAACAGGGCCGTGCCAATGGCGCCGTCTACATCAATCTGCGCACCGGTGAGCGTCAGCAACAGCGCGCCTCGCTCGTCGTTCTCTGCGCCAACGGCCTCGGCACACCACGCCTGCTCCTGCTCTCAGCCAACGCCGAGCACCCGGACGGTCTCGCCAATAGCTCCGGCCTGGTCGGACGCTATCTGATGCACCACGCCTATGCCGAGAACACGATGATCTTCTCCGAGCCGATCGATGGCTTCACCGGCGCCTACGGTGCGCCGATCCTCAGCCAGGAGTTCTACGATACCGACGTCGAACGAGGCTTCGTCAATGGCTTCACCTTCCAGATTGGCCGCGGCATGACCGCCTCACCCGCCGCCCTTGGCCTTCCCTGGGGAGCGGCGCATCGCGACGCGTTCGCGCAACTCTTCAACCACGAGATCTGGTTCAGCGTTCAGACCGAAGATTTGCCAATTTATGACAACTTCGTGGCGCTCGACCGCGATCATCTCGATTCAAGTGGGCTGCCCGGTGTGACGATCAACTGGGATGTCCACCCGAACGATCGCAAGATCATCGAATTCGGTGTCGAACGCGCCCGCGAATTGGCTGACGCCGCCGGAGCGCTCGCGCTCGAAACGACCGGTGTGGCCGATCCGAGCCCGGCCTGGCACCTGCTCGGTACCTGCCGCATGGGCAACGATCCCACGACCTCGGTGACCGACGCCGATCATCAGGCCTGGGACGTACCGAATCTCTATATCTGCGACGGTTCATCCTTCGTCACCGGCGGCTCGGTGAACCCAACCTCGACGATCGGCGCGTTGGCGCTTCGCTGTGCCGACCGCATCCTGGCAAGGGCTTGAGCACAAGGTCCCCCCTCCGGAGCCGCACACGGCATGGCGCTTGCGCTGTACCGTGGCAGGTAACACGAGAGGGGAATCAAATGCCGCATTCAAATTACGAGACTCCCGCCCAGATCAACGAAGAATATCCGACCAACACCGTCTTTGGTGTCGTCGACGATGCCGAGACCGCCGAAGCGATCGTGTCAAAGCTGGAAGAAATGCCGTTGAACCAGGACTCGATCAACATCCTCTGTGACGAGGTCGTCACCGAACAGATCGAGGAATATCGCAAAGAGCATCCGATCAAAGCGCGTATCGACCACGTCATGACGTTCATGAGCAATGAATCGGAGCTGGTCGATCGATATAACCAGCAGCTGAACAATGGGAACGTGATTGTCAGCACCCAGGTGACCGACGAAGAACAGGCTCACGAGGTCGCCGATCTCATGCGCGAGCACGGAGCGACCTACATCAACTACTTCGGCACCCAGGTGATCACGACGCTGGAGCCGTAGAGGACCGGTAGACGGCCCTCTCCTCCGGACCCTCGCCCGGAATTCGTCTTTGAGCGAGGTTGCTGGTGGCGCTGGAACGTGTCTTCTGGGGCACGTGGGCGCCATGAATGCCGCCCACGTGATTTGAGTCCCGCGCCTGCTCCCTGCTCTTGCGGCACCCGCGAGCGGGTCGGTGGTGAGGCCGGTCTTCGCCGCGTCAGCTCGCCAGATTCTCGATCTTCACCGGCTCAACCTCATCCGCCAGCTCAAAGCCGAAGATCTTGCCGTAGAAGTAGAGTTCGGATTCGAGGCTGTGCTTGATGTTTTCGGCGCGGCGGAAGCCGTGCTGCTCGCCTTCATAAGCGATGTAGGCGTAGGGTAAGCCCTTGCGATCGAGCGCGGCGACCATGAGTTCCGCCTGACTCGGCGGCACAACTTTGTCCTCCAGCCCCTGGAAGATGATGAGCGGACAGGAGAGCATGTCGGTGTGATATGCGGCTGAGCGATTCTCGTAGCGTTCCAGCACTTCCGGATACGGACCGACGAGCCCTTCGAGATAGCGCGATTCGAACTTGTGCGTCTCACCGACGAACGCGGGGAGATCGGCCAGGCCATAGTAGCTGGCACCGGCTGAGAAAACGTCGCGAAAGGTGACTGCCGCCAGCGTCGTGAAGCCACCGGCGCTGCCACCGCGAATCGCCAGCCGCTCGCCGTCGACATCGCCGCGCTCGGCCAGATAGCGCGCCGCGTTGACGCAGTCGTCGACATCGACGATGCCCCAGTTCCCTTTGAGTCGTTCGCGATAGGCGCGGCCATAGCCGGTGCTGCCGCCGTAGTTGACGTCGACGACCGCCAGGCCACGACTCGTCCAGAACTGAATACCGAGGTTCAGCTGTGCGTTGGTCGCACCGGTCGGTCCGCCGTGGCTGAAGACGACCAATGGCGGTCGCTCGTCGGACGGGCCGGCGAAATCGCGATTCGTCGGTGCGTAGTAGAGCGCGTACGCCGTCAGTCCGCGCTCGGTCGGGAATTCGATCGGCTCGGCAGCCGAGATATAGCCGGGATCGATCGAGAGATCGGATGCTCGGTACGCCACCTCGGTCGCGCCGTCGCGTACGTCGATCGAGACGATCGCGCCGCCTTCGGTCGGACTACCGCCGATCAGCCAGACGCGGTCACCCTCCGGCGCGGTCCGCAGGTACGAGAGCGTTGTCAGCTCCGTTGCAACCGGCGTGACCTTGCCGGACCCGGCGTGGATGACGCCGAGACGATCGATGCCGTCCTCGGTGTAGAGGCACGCAATATCGCCGTTGGACAGAAAGTCGTACCGTGAAAACCCGAACGACCACTGCGGCACGCCAAACTCAGCAGCAAGCGGTGCCAGCGCCACCGCTTTGTCGCCATCGAGCCGGTAGATGTTCCACCAGCCGGTGCGATCGGAGATGAAGTGCAACACGCCATCGCGACTCCAGGCGGGCTGGAAGATCGACTCCTTCTCGCCTCCGGCAACGAGTCGCGCGTTCCGTGTAAGACCGGCATCGCTCAACTCGGCCAGCCAGAGTTCGCAGCCATCCCACGGCATATTCGGATGGTTCCAGGTCGTCCAGGCGACCTGACGGCCATCCGGACTGACGCGCGGAAACGCGTAGAAGTCGTTGCCAGTCGCAAGGACGGCCGGCCCTTCCGAGCCGTCGAGCGACAGGCGCACCAGTTCATTCGCCGCTTCGGAGCCCTCGGCATGCCGTTCCTGTACGCAGATGCCGAAGCGACCATCCGGCGTCGCCACACCGTCGGCATAGCGAAGGCCAGCTGCGACCTCCCCTTCCGGCGTGATCGCGACCGGATCCGCACCGATCTCCTGCCGGTAGAGGCGCTGATCGTCCCAGTTCGAGAAGTAGACGGTGCTGCCATGCACGAAGTAGGTGCCGCCGCCGTATTCGTGGACGCGCGTGCGTGCGTTGAAGCCGGCCGGCGTCACGTCGGCAGTCGTGCCATCAGGAGTACGGCGCACGATGACGTAGCGTCCGCGCTCTTTCGGGCGCCCTTCGAGCCAGTAAACATCATTCCCGGAGAGCACCAATTCACCGAGCTTGACACCGCTCGACGATGCCAGTTCAGCTGAGATTGGTGAGCGCCAGGAACCGTAGGGAGCGGTGGTCGGTTCTGCCATGTCTGTTCCTCCAAGAATCAATCTTCGAGCCCGTTACGCGCCCCCGATGAGCGGCCGAACGACGTTGGCGAAGCGTTCGAGTCGCGCCAGCGAGCCATCAAGCGTGCCGTCGATCATGCCGAAGCCGAAATGCCGGACGCCGAGCGTCGCGAAGGCGTGTACGTCGTCGGCAACCTGCCGGGGTGAGCCGGTGAAGCTCCGGCGATGCCCGGCGTTGTCGAGCTCCGCGTCGCGATCGTTGTACCAGCCGGCGCTGTACGCAAGATCGATTTCCGCCGGGTCACGCCCGGCTTCCCGCGCGAACGCGTGCAGGCGATCGATGGCGGACGCGAGCTGCGCCGTTGTTCCCAAGGGGTGGCGCGGATTGCTGCCGATTGGGTACCAGGCGTCACCGAGGCGCGCCGTGCGCCGCAGCGCCGCGTCGCTTTCGCCCCCGACCCAGATCGGTGGATGCGGCTGCTGGACCGGTTTTGGGGCGAAGGCGATATCGTGGAAGCTCGTGTAGTCACCGTCGAACGCCGGTTCCTCGCTCGTCCAAAGCTCTTTGAAGGCGCGCAGGTATTCGTCGGTGACCGTGCCGCGCTTATCGAACCAGGGCGCATCGAGCGCCTCGAACTCCTCGCGCAACCAGCCGGCTCCAATCCCGAGAATGAGCCGGCCGCCTGAAAGCACATCGAGTGACGCGAGCTGCTTGGCGGTCAGAACCGGCGGTCGCTGTGGCACCACCATCACCGAAGTCAGCAAACGCGACCGGCTGGTGCCGGCGGCGATATAGGCCAGCACCATCAGCTGTTCAAGATACGACCCGCTCGGATCGACCGCAAATTCACCGGTCGTGCTATACGGGTAGCGCGAGGCGATGGCCCGCGGGATGATCACGTGATCGCTCACCGAAATGAAATCGAAGCCCAACTCATCGCCGCGCCGCGCCAGCCTGACCAGGTTCTCGGGAATCGAAAGTGGGCCGCGCGTCGGCAGGCCAAATCCGAATTGAATCCGCGGCATAGCAACCCTCCTTGCCTTGGATTCAAGCTACAGGCTGCGCGCGTTGGCGTCAACGGACGGGTTCTCAACAAGAATACGCGTGCTCAACCATCGTCCAGGTGACGAGGGTGTTAATCAATCACTGGACAAAAAAGCCGCAGCCAACTGAAGGGGTTGAATCATGCGTACACATGCTCAGTCCCTTCAGTGGACTTCACCCTTGGAGCCCGAGCATTTATCCCCAGGCGGTGTCGGGGCGGCAACCCGCTCGGGGTCCTACGAACCGGCTCCTCGGGCGGGGTCGGGGCGACGCCACGTTCGGGGGCCACGTGATCCGTTCCCTGGGCGGGCCACCGCGTCGACCTGCTCTGGATTCCACAATCCAATCCCCCGGGCGGGTATGGGCGGCATCCTGGTTATCGGCGCAATCCGACGTCCTCCGCCCGCACCTCGGGCGACGACTCGCGCATGGACACGCAAATCCATCCGCCTCGGCAAGCCCCCGGCGACAGCGACGCTTCAGTTCAGCATCAACGTGCGCTCCCTGCCCCGTCCCAACCTCACCAGATCCTCGACACCCACCGCCGATTCGATTACGCTGAGCACACGAACCGTCGCGGGCAACGCGGAATACGCCGAAGAAAGGTCGGGCAGATGCCGAAAGAATATCGTCGTTACAGCTACTGGCTCGATGCCTGCGGCGACGACCTGACGCCGCGACCGCCACTCGATGGCTCGATCGATGTCGATGTCGCCGTCCTCGGCGCCGGGTATACCGGTCTCTGGACCGCCTACTACCTGAAAAAGCGTGAACCATCGCTCAAGATCGCGATTATCGAGCGCGAGATCGCGGGCTTCGGCGCATCCGGCAGAAACGGCGGCTGGGTAACGGCCGGGCTGCAACTCTCGCTGCCACGCATGGCGGAACGCTTCGGCTTCGATGCGGCTCGCGCTCAGCACAAGGCGATGACTGCGACGGTCGACGAGGTCGCCCGCGTGATTGCCGATGAAGCGATCGACTGCGATTTCCAGAAATCGGGCGCGCTGCGCATCGCCCGTGGCGAGCATCAGCTACCGGCGATCGAGCGGAGCTACGCCACCTACCAGCGCTTCGATCTGGCCGACGATTATGTCCTGTTGGGTGCTGCCGAAACCGAGGCGCGCATCAAGGTGACCCAAGCGCTCGGCTCGCTCTTCATGCCCAACTGTGGCGTCGTGCAGCCGGCCAAACTCGTGCGCGGGCTGGCGCATGTCGTCGAGAAGCTCGGCGTCACGATTTACGAGCAGACCGCGGTGACCGACTACGATGGTGGCCACACGCCGCGCTTTTATACCGATCGCGGCGAGGTACGGGCACGAACGCTGGTCCTGGCCGGTGAAGCTTACCTGTCGCAGTTGCCGAAGCTCCGTCGCCAGCTCATCCCGGTCTATTCGCTAATCGTCCTGACCGAACCGCTCACCGACGCCGAGTGGGAAGAGATCGGCTGGGAGAGTCGCGAGTGCGTCTCATCGAATCGCTTCACCGTCGACTATCTCTCCAAGACGAGCGACGGACGGATCGCCTTTGGCGGGCGCGGCGCGCCATATCACCTGAACTCGCGGATTTCGGATGATTTCGACCGCCATGAACCGACACACGCCATGCTGCGACAGAGTTGCATCGACTGGTTCCCGATGCTCAAGAACGTCCGCTTCACGCATGCCTGGGGCGGGCCGCTTGGGATGCCACGCGACTGGATGCCGACGATGTCGTACGATCCTTCGACACACATCGCGACCGCCCGCGGTTACACCGGCCAGGGCGTCGCGACGTCGAACCTCTCCGGTCGCGTGCTGACCGATCTGATCACCGGCAAACATTCCGACCTGATGGCGCTACCGACGGTCGATCACCAGTCGCCCAACTGGGAACCGGAGCCGCTCCGCTGGCTCGGCATCCGCTACACCCAGAACGGGTTCGGCCGCCTCGACGAAGAAGCCGAACTCACCGGCCAGGCGCCCAGCGGCCGCAGCCTGACGGAGTGGTTCGGGCGGCACTAGCACGCGCCCGTGGGCTCCCCCGTCAACGATGCCGCCGAGACAGGCATAGCTACTCGCCAAGCACGAATGTTGTCGCGACGCCAACCAGGAACGACGGCTCGAGTCGACGAGATAGACGCCGCGCCGGGCGGTTCGCCCGGCGCGGCGTTCATTTAGATCGCGCCCTCATTGCGGAGGCGGGCGATTTCGTCCTGCGAAAGTCCGATACGGCCGCGCAGGATTTCGTCAGTCTGCTCACCGAGGAGCGGCGGATGGCTGCGAACCTGGGCCGGGGTGTCGGACATGATCACGGGCGGACCGACGACCTTGACGCTGCCGGCCGTTGGGTGCGGCACCTCGACGATCATGCCACGATGCTCGATTTGCGGGTGCGACATCACCTGGTCGATCGTGTTGATCGGTCCACCCGGAATCCCAGCGGCGGTCATGCCATCCAGCCAGCGGGCGCCGTCGTCCGTGATGAAAATTTCCGCCAGGAGCGCGATCAACTCGTCGCGATGCGCCACACGTTGCGGATTCGTCGAGAAGCGCGCATCAGCGGCAATTTCGGGGATTTCCATCAAGTTACAGAGCGATTGGAACTGCCGGTCGTTGCCGACGCCGACGATGATCCACTGGTCGCGCGCTTTGAACGTCTGATACGGCACAATCGTGGCGTGGGCGTTGCCGTACCGCTTCGGCATCTCGCCCGATACAAGATAGCTGCTGCCGACGTTCGCCAGCCAGGCGATGGCCGACGGCATCAGCGCGGCGTCGATCCGCTGGCCACGTCCGGTTCGTTCACGCGCATGCAGCGCCGCCAGAATCGCGTTGCAGGCGAAGAGTGCGGTTGTTATGTCAACGACCGCGACCCCCTCTTTCATCGGTTCGCCATCGACCTCGCCGGTGATGCTCATCAACCCGCTTTCGCCCTGCGCCACGAAATCGTAGCCGGCATGATCGGCGTATGGACCGTCCTGCCCGTAGCCGGTGATCGAGCACCAGATGAGTTGCGGGTTAACGGCAGACAACGCCTCATAGCCGATCCCCATGCGGTCGAGCGCGCCGACCTTGAAGTTTTCGACGACGATGTCGCTCTGGCGGGCAAGCTCACGCAAAATGTCGCGGGCGCGCTCGTCCTTGAAATTCAGGGTGACGCTCTTCTTGTTGCGATTGGCGCAGAGATAATAGGCGCTCTCGCCACCGGCCCAGGGCGGGCCCCATCGGCGCGTATCGTCACCGCTGCCGGGCTGCTCGATCTTGAGGACTTCGGCGCCCATGTCGCCAAGCTGCATCGTACAGTACGGCCCTGCCAGTACCCGCGACAGATCGAGCACACGAATGCCATCGAGCGCACCCGCCATTGTCCAGCCTCTCTTCTTACCGTGTGATCAGCGGCGCGGCGACACCGCGATCGCAGGAAGCCGTTCGCGTCTGAAGGATCCCGGCAACGAAACGCATGCGCTGGGCGCGAAGGCGTCGGGCGGAATGAGATGTTCGCGGCCAGCAGCGCGGCTCGTTCTCGTGGTCCCCGGTAGCCTAACATACTGGCAGAGCGAGAAGGTTAGACGATGACGACCGAATCTTCACTCCCGTGATCGTTCGGGAGATAGCGATCCGCGGCGTGGTCATTTTCCCAACGGTCGCCATCGAGCACGTAGCGAAAGCGATACTCACGGCCTGGTTTGAGTGAGAGGGTCGTGCTGAAGCTGCCGTCCTTGCGGCGTTTTAGGGGGGTCGACGTCTTGTTCCATTCGTTGAAATCGCCGGCGAGCCAGACGTGGGTCGCGTTGACTTCAGCCGGCAATTCGAACGTGACCCGGCACGAGCGGCCGGTTTTCGTGTAGTCCTTACTGAGCATTGTGCAAGCTCCTTCCACGGCAGGTCTTGCACGCTCAATGCCACACCTCACGCGTCACGGTTCGATTCGACCGCCAGCACCACTCCGATGCCGTCCGAGTCGTGGACCAGCACACTCGGAGAACCATCCGCCACTTCCGAGCGTTGCGCCTCCAGCCCGGCGGCCGCAATCCGGCTCATGACCTCCTCAAGCGCGCCCGCGCTCGGAAGCAGCACGGTGAAATCGATCAATCCGGCAGCATCCCCGCGCAGGCCAGCTACACCCTCCCCCGCCCAGACGTTCAGCCCAACGTGATGGTGATAGCCACCGGCCGAAACAAACAGCGCACCCCGGTAGCTACGCTGCATCACATCGAAACCGAGGACGTCGCTGTAGAACGCTTCCGCCTTCGCCAGACTGCTCACCTGCAGATGGATATGCCCGATGTCCGTACCGGCAGGTATTGTTGTTATGTCGAGATCACCCGGTTCCATCGTGGCGAAAAGCGCGTTGATGTCCAGTGGGTCGCTGACCATCGCCAGTTCCCCCTTGACGTGCGGCCAGCCTTCGCGCGGGCGATCGCGATAGATTTCAAGCCCGTTGCCGTCCGGATCGTCGAGGTAGCACGCCTCACTGACACCATGATCCGCCATGCCACTGATCTTCCAACCGGCGTTGAACAGACGACTGATGACGCGTGCCAGATCCCGTGGCGTCGGAACGCGGATGGCGGCGTGGAAGAGGCCGGCCGCAGCCCATGGCTTTGGCCCAACGCCGGGCACCGCTTCGAGCAGGAAATGCGCCGGGGCCTCGGCGACTGGAGCGAGCCGAATGCTGCGCTCGTTGACAGGGAGCACCGCGTAACCGAGCAGATCACGATAGAATGCGAGCGACCGTTCGAGATCGGCGACGCGCAGATGGACCTGGCCAGTATGTGTCGTCTCCGGCAGCCGGTGTGCGGCCTGGTTCGTGGACGCTGTCGTCATGGTCGAATTCCTTTCGCCGAGGTGCTGCGGGCGTTGGTTATTTCGATGTACGGCTGTTCTTATGTCGAGTCATCCAGTCGTCGACGGCATCGACATATGTCTGGATGAATTCCCGTAGCGATTTGTTCTCCAGTATGCCATTGTCGTCAAAAACCTGGGCCGCGTTCGGCACGATCAACTCCGGCTTGAGCATGACGTACGACTCGGTGAAGAGAAAGACCTGTCGCCAGGTTAGCTGCGCGCGAACGCTCCCGAATCGGCCGCCCGCGGTGCCCATGATGGCGATCGGTTTGCGATTCAACACGCTGTTGTTCGCCGGTCGAGACGCCCAGTCGATCGCGTTCTTCAGCCCGCCGGGTACTGAGTAGTTGTATTCCGGCGAGGCGATCAACAGGCCATCGGCCGACGCGATTTGCGCGCGCAAGCGGCGTACCGGCGCGGGCGGATCGACGGTGTCGAGATCGGCATTGTAGAGCGGGATGTCGCCGATTTCGGCCGTTTCGACTGCGATCTCACTCGGTAGCATCTCGATCACCGTTCGCAGGAGCATCCGGTTATACGAGCCTCGCCGCAGGCTTCCGCAGATGCCCAGCAGCTGTAGTTGGTCCATTCATTCCTCTCCTACCCGACTGGCAGCCAATTTCCCGATTCTCAGAACTGCAATGCCGCACGCCGCATTCCGGACTGACGACAGCCCGGCCACAGCTGGTTACGATGGACCGACGCAACTGGCTAATGCCCTGATGGTGTGCGCGAACGAAAAGGGAGGCAGCAATGGCGCTCGATCTGGAAATGGTGCGATCCGAGTTTCCGGTGACCGAGGAGTGGGCCTATCTCAATCACGCGGCGATCGGACCGTTTTCGCGCCGAACGACGGCGGCGGTCGATGCCGTCGTCCACGGCTTCTCCTCACCCGAAGCAATGGATCGCGACGGCCGCGCAGCGGCACCGGATATTGCCCGCGAGCATGTCGCGGCGCTCGTCGGTGGTACGAGCGAGCGCGTCGCCTTCGCCGGCAGCCTGGCGGATGCAATCAGCCTCGCGACGGCCGGGATCGATTGGCGGCCCGGCGACAACGTCCTCATCCCCCGCGAGGAGTTCCCCTCGAACGTCTACCCGGTGCTCAACCTGGAACGGCGTGGAGTCAACGTACGTTACGTCAAGAAAGACGGACGCGGTTACACGAGCATCGAAAAGATCGCAGCGGCGATCGACGACCGCACACGCGCGCTTGTGATCAGTCATGTCGAGTTCATGACCGGCTATCGCAATGACCTGAGCGCCATCGGGGCGCTCTGCCGCGACCGCGACGTCATTTCGATCGTGGACGGCACCCAATCAATCGGCCCGCTCCCACTCAACGTCGAACAGGACGGCATCGATGTCATCGCGGCGCACTGCTACAAATGGCTCATGGCCGCCTTCGGCCTCGGCATCATGCACTTTTCGGAACGAGCGATCGAGCGGATTCACCCAACCTACGCCGGTCGCCTGAGCGTCAATTCGGGCTTCGAAAACCTCGATTACGCGCTCGACTGGCGTCCCGGCGCCCAGCGTTATCAGACCGGCGGGCTCAACTGGATCGCCCTCACCGCCTTCAATGCGTCGGCCGAACTGATCCGCTCGTTCGATCAGCACGACATCAGGCAGCATATGCTGCAGCTCACCGATCGCCTTCTCGATGAAGTTACGGACATGGGCTATCAGGTAACGTCCGAGCGCGATCCGGCGCATCGCTCACAGATTTGCAGCTTTTCCACGGGTGACCCCGAGCAGGACGCGGTGCTTGTCGAGCGCATGACGTCGAATCACGTGGCCGTCTCGCTGCGCGGCAAGGGAATCCGCGTGTCTCCCTACTTCTACAACAACGATTCAGATATCGATCGCCTGCTTGAACTCTTGCCGCGACGCTGAACCGCGGGAAGGAGTCGGCGGCGAAAGGTGTTGCGGTAAGATGGGCGCACTCAGACGCGGCGCCGGAAGCAAACGAACACAAGGGAGGTCCAACGATGGCAACGACCGGTCAATACACGATTGGTGAATTTGTGGCTGCGGCCAAGGACGCGGTGAAGTCGGCCAACGGCGATCGACAGCAGGTTGTCAATCGGCTTCAACCACTGGTGGAGAAAGTCGTCTGGGATGACGGGCTTTTCGACGACAAGTACCGTGCCGAGCCGGAAAATGGCCGCCCGCGCTACCTTTACCACACCGAGGATGACGGTTCACTCATGGTTTATGTCGTGGAATTTGCGCCCGGCATGCCGACGCCGGTGCACGATCATCTCACCTGGGGGCTGATCGGCATTTGCGGCGGCGCGCAGAAGACGGCCCGTTACCAGCGTGTGGATGACGGCTCTCAGCAGGGACATGCCGAGCTCAAGCTGCTCAGCGAAACGGTGCTCGAACGCGGCGCCGTCTATCCCCTCCTCCCGCCGAACGACATTCACCGCATCGAGACGGTCGGCGACCAGCCGAGCTACTCGCTCCACGTCCTCGGCGTCGACCTCGGCCGGCAGCACCGCAACATCTTCGACCCGGCGACCGGCGAAGTGACCGCCATCGCGGGCCAGGGCATGTAGGCACGATCTCGATCGCGTTCCATGAAGAAGGGCCGCCGTCACCCACGACGCCGGCCCTTCTTCGTACGACACTCGTCCACCCAGGTGGACGGCGCCGGCAATTGGGCCGCACACCGATCCCGGACGATACCGCCACACCACGACCGACACCCACCGCCATGCGCCATCCCACGACGATTGACTCCTGGCCACCACGCACCCGTTCATAACCCACCTGTTATCAATGACCATCCGCCGACCACTCTCGAGAATACGGCATCCACGCCGCCGAATTGTCTCCCCCCTGTCATTCTGAGCCGCAGCGAAGAATCTCTCTTGACTCAGCCCAGCGAGTGCGTCGCCGGAACACGGGAAGGAGATTCTTCGCTGCGGCTCAGAATGACAGAAAGGGAACGACAGGGACATATTTCTCCAGCGACATAATATCCACTCAAAAGGTCCACCCGGGTGTACGGACACATCCGTTCAATGACGGGGTCACGGGGTGTACTCGTACGCCAGCATTGCGATTTGATGGAAAAGGTCCAGAATCGCGTCGTTGTCGGTGATTTCGTCTGTCAGGACGACGACGACGATCGGGCCCGCAGGGGCGTAGATCACCCCGACATCATGCAGCAGGCCGTCGAGGTCACCGGTCTTGTGCGCGACCTTCGTGCCGGCTGGGAGGTTGGCCGGCAAGCGGTTATCAATCAGTTGCTCGGTGAGCAGATCGAGCATTTCGGCGCTCGTCGATTGACTCAACACCGTGCCCGAGAGTAGCTGTTCGAAGAGGCTCGCCATGTCCGCCGCGGTCGTGAGATCGTAGGCACCGTCCGCACTGCTTTCCGCGATCAAGGGATCAGGTGCCGTCACAGAACGCGAGATGATCGGGACCAAACGAGGTAAATGCCCCGCATCGACCCACGCCATCGTGGTCCGCCCGTTCGGAGAACGCCCCGCGACCGGGGACCAGAGAATCTTGGTGTTCACCAGACCAAGATCGGCCATCGTCTGATTCACTTCATCGGTGCCGACCAGATTCAGCAACGCTTCCGCCGATACGTTGCTACTTAACGTAATCATGTTGTGAAGGAGATCAGCGACCGGGACATCAGTATCCACGTCGGTATCCTGGGAATACACTTCGTCGGACTCGTAGAAGAAGCCGGGATAGAGCGTGACCGGGTCATCGAACGTTAACGTTCCATCGTCTCGATCCTTGTAGACCTGCACCATGATGCCAAGCTTGTAGAGGCTCGCGGCATCATACAGATCTGCGCTGTTCTGCTCGTACAACGTGGTACCGTCCGCACGCCCGATCTCGATGGCTACATGCGCGGGCGCGCCATCGACCAGTACCTTGATCTTGGCTGCCAGTTCGGACGCGGACACATGCTCGTTGGTGATGTCAATCGATGCCGTCGCGAGCGGGCCGGCGCCCTGCTTGGTGGCGGGCGCCGGAGTCGGGGAGTGAACGCCATCCGTCCCGTTACCACCGGGCGCTGCCCGACTCGAAACA
>CALAGB010000515.1 GCA_937891245.1 uncultured Thermomicrobiales bacterium
CAATCAAGTCATCGTGAAGTGTGACGCGAAAGCCATTCTGGTAGCGGGGTGAGTCCATGGCCTTCAGCCGCTTCGCCATTGTCTCGGCATAGCAATGCTTACATCCGGTGCTGACCTTGGTGCAACCCGTTACTGGGTTCCACGTCATATTAGTCCACTCGATGTTAGACCGACGAGCCATTTTGCCCACCTAACTGAAAATGATGTGCGTGACCGACTTCTCCGGGAAGGTACCTCGTTTGCGCTTTACGTCGCTGCTGAGGACCTGGATAAGGCTTTGCTGTTCCAATACCCGCAGCATGCGCTTCGCATTGATAAACGGCGTCTCATTCAGCGCATAGTCTATGACTTCTGGATACGAAACGGTTCTTCCGCTGAATTCGCGGCGCAAGGCAGTAGCGAACACGTTTGGATCATCAAAACGAAATAGAATCGGACGATCGATATTGCCGTCCGAAAAAACATAATCACCCGCTTGATCCAACTCTTTCATTGCCTCCTTCATCTTTTCAAGGCCCTTCGGGTGTTGGCTCGCGAAGATCAAATGGTACTCCAATGTATTCGCACGATCCCTCATTTCAAAGGCAAACACGTATTTGATCCCCGTTATCGATCGCAGTCTACGCTTGTAAATTGCGACCGCTAACCGGCACAACTCGGTAAATGAGCCGCGGTATTGTTCCAGTTCCGTCCATGAATCATCTCCATAGATGTCTCGAAGGACTCGCTCATGACCGGAACTCGTTCCAGCCTCAAAGATCCTAACGACTGCGTCAGTATCGAAGTTGATCAATACCTCGGACCGCTCACTCGAAAGGATATCGCTTACGATGGAGTATGGAGCGCCGGTCGCACCGAAAGGATCGATAAAAGCCATCACCGGGCGCGACGTTGAGAAGAAGTAGGGTAATTGAGTCTTGAGTGACGACAACCCGTTCACAAATGTGTCGTGAAATAAATGGATTATTAGTCGTTCGAATGAACTAAACGCATCCAGATGATCTCGCAGATGCTCAAATCGCTTCAAATCGCTCTCAACAAAGGCGCAATGAATATCACCCGCAGCCCAGCTGGCCCCCATCGCGGAACGCGCCTTGGTTGAAGCACGTAGAGCAGCAATCGGCGAGCCCGTCGGGTAATTCATATATCGTCCAGGGCCGGCGAAGCCATCAACGTACAATAAGTCGCTGCCTCTAGCGGACCTCCCCAGGATCGCGAACCATCGCTCCAAATAGTTCTCGAGTATCTCAATTTTTGCGATGGTATGCGGTTCTGCTTTCCAGATAGTCGGCTGCTTCTTTGGTGGCACCTGTCTCCTCCTAGCGCTCATCGAACATGCGTTCTCATTCTATCTGATATCGGCGCCGGTGTCATCACTTGCGTCGATAATCCGCATATGGCCGCCTCGCTCATTTTCACCGATCCAGCGCGAACAAGTGTTGTTGCTTACGCACGCAACCCCGCACGTCGAACAGTGGACGAACTCCCCACACCCACCCAACCCATGCGACAATCCCCCAAACGGCCATCAACGAATGGAGTGAGCAGATGTCGACGCCGGATGATGAGTTGCGGGAGAGCGCGGCCTATTACCATGTGGTGCTGGAGCGGATTCCTCCGCGGGCGGAGCCGCCGTTTGAGGATGCTGAGATGCAGCGGCGGGTCTGGGGCCGGGCCTGGGGCGTCAACAATGACGTCGGGCGGCTGCGGCTCTGCGCGCTGCATCGGCCGGGCGACGAGATTACGATCATGGATCCGGCCAAGTACGATCCGTCGATCGCGGCGCTGATCGATGACGACCAGCAGTGGTACTGGCGCGATCGGAACGGCCCCGACCTGGCCCAGATGCAGGAGCAGCACGACGAGCTGGTCAAGGCGCTCACGGCCGAAGGGGTTGAGATCGTCTGGGTCGACGGATCACCAGGCGACGTGAAGGCGGTCTTCACGCGCGATCAGGCGATATCGGTCAAAGGCGGTGCCGTCGTCTGCCGCATGGGACCGGTCGGACGCGAGTACGGCTACGGGCGGCGCGGCGAAGAAGCGTTCGTGACGCGGACCATTGCCAACCTCGGCATGCCGATCCTGCATACGATTCATGGCACTGGATTGCTCGAAGGCGGCTCATTCCTCTTTCTCAATGAAACGACGGCTGCCGTCGGCATGTCGTTCCGGCAGAACGAGGCGGGCGTACGCCAGATGGAGAACGTGCTGGCCGAACAGGGCGTGCGGCTTATTCGCGTCCCATTGACCGGACATTCGCTGCACATCGACGGCTGCATCGTCATGGTCGACCGCGACAAGGCGATCGTGAACGTGCCGCGCCTCCCCTACTGGTTCCTCGATACGCTCAAGGAGCTCGATATCGAGCCGATCCATGTCTGGCCGACCGAGGAAAAGGCAGTCAACTGCCTGGCCGTCCGACCAGGAAAGGTGATCATCGCGGCGGACTGTCCGCGCACCGTCGAGCGCCTCAATATGGCCGATGTCATCACGGTCGAGATCCCGTACGACGAGATCCACAAAAACGGCGGTGGTATTCACTGCTCAACGTTGCCGCTGATACGAGAGGATTGACGACGAATATCGCGTGTAGAGGCGCAGAGAGCACAGAGTCCTTTATGTCATCCTGAGGCCGCGGCCGAAGGATCTCCTCTGACGTGCCTCGGCAGACATGTCACAGGGACACATAGAAGAGATCCTTCGCTGCGGCTCAGGATGACAGAGGGCGGGGATGACAGGGTGGCGCCGACGCGCCTCTGCGCGCGGAATTAGGGAGTGACACATGGCGACTGGGCTGGTTTTTGACGATCGCTATTTGCAGCACAATACCAATCCGTTTCGGCTGCCGTCGGGTAAGCCACTGCCGTTTGTCGAGCCGGTCGATCATCCGTCGAATCCGCGGCTGGTGGAACGGACCAAGAAGCTGCTCGATTACACCGGGCTCACGCGGGAACTGACCCGCATCGAGGGCTACGCCGCCACGCCGGAGGACCTGGCGCCGTTCCATCCACCGAGCTACGTCGAGATGGTTCGGAGCATCAGTGAAGCGGGCGGGGGCGATGCCGGTTACGGCGCGCCGGTCGGGGCCGATTCGTACGACATCGCGCTGCTGGCGGCCGGCGGCGTGATGGCTGCGGTCGACGCGGTCATGGAAGGACGTGTGGACAACTGCTTCGCGCTCGTGCGACCGCCGGGACATCACGCCGAGCCGAGCAAGGGGCGGGGCTTCTGCATCTTCGGTAATGTCGCGATCGCGGCCCATCACGCCCGGCGCCGTCACGGCATCGAGCGCGTCATGATCGTCGATTGGGACGTGCATCACGGCAACGGCACTCAGGCCGCCTTCTACGACGACCCAAATGTCCTCTTCGTCTCGCTCCAGCAGGATCGCCTCTTCCCGGTCGAATCGGGTATACCGGATGAGACGGGGACCGGCGCGGGTGCCGGTTTCACCGCCAACATCGCGCTCCCGGCCGGTTCAGGCGGTGCCGCCTACAAGTCCGCCTTCCAGCGCATCATTGAGCCGCTCGCGGCGCAGTTCAAGCCGGAACTTGTCTTCGTTTCGGCCGGGCAGGATGCCAGTGCCAGCGATCCGCTCGGGCGCATGATCCTCGCGACTGATCACTACCGCGAACTGACGGCGATCATGCAGGGGATCGCGGCGCGCACGGCCGGCGGTCGACTGGTGCTGGCCCAGGAAGGCGGCTATAGCGAAACCTATGCCCCGTACTGCACGCTTGCCATCTTCGAACAACTGACCGGCACGCGCACCGGCATCGAGGAGCCGGTCGATCCAAACCGCTACAACGTCTGGCCCGCCTCGCTCGACGTCTCCGCCGATCAAGAGGCCGCCATCAATCGCACCATCGACGCAATGCGGCCCTACTGGACGCTGTGACGCGGAGGGAAGCGGCGACCGGGGATGGAGGTCGCCCGCTGCCTCTACACGTCGCCCAGGATCATCAGGATCGCGGTTGAGCCGTTGGAGCTGTTGGCGGAGATGCTGATCGAGGCATCTTTGGAGGTGTAGGTCGCTTGCCGGTCGTTCGCGTTGACTTCTTTCCAGCCGAGGAAGGGCATCGCGGCACGGTAGTAGGCGATGACCTTTTCCACCGAGTCGCTCGTCGTCAGCACCAGGCTGCCACCGTTTTTGACCGTTGTGGCGCCGAGTTGAGTGAACTTGCCGACGCTCGCGCCGGGATATTGCGGCACCTGATATTGTTGCCATTGATCGATCATCACGAACTGTGAAGGGTCGACCGTGCTGGGTGACGGCGCCGTGCCAACGGGAATCGGCGTACCGAGCTTCAATGGAATCGGTGTCGCGGACGACGTCGGCGAGGCAACCACGGTCGCCGTCGAATCCTTGTTGCCGGGTAGGCTGCACGCGGCGGCTAGGGCGAGAATGAGCGCAATCCCCAGAACGAGCCCGAACAACCGCATCGTTCGCTTCTGCAAAGTCAATGATTTCTCCCGCTACATGACAGCTTCAATCGTCAGATCGCGTGGCACAAGCAGGTATTTTACCAGCGTCTCACCCGGCGCGATCCACTGACGATAACGAACGGCGTTCGTTTCGGGTTCAGGAATGGGTGCGTTCGGACGACTCATCGCCGCCCCGCAGGCGATTGAGCGCCTCCAGGCTGGTGATGAGATCGTCGTAGTTGACTGGCTTGAGGAGCACGACGTCGACACCGGCGTTGAGCGCCTTGGCACGCAGTTCGGGATTGATATTGGTGACGAGCGCGATGACCGGTATCGCGTCGCCGGATTTGGCGGCCCGGATCACCTGGAACGGATCGAGCAGCGGAAGATCGAGGTCGATCACGAGCAGGTCGGGGAGAATCGATTCGAGCAGATCCCAGGCGTCTAGGCCGTCACGCGCTTCGACCGCACGCCAGCCCGCCTGGTCAAGCACCTGCGTCAGCCCGCGCCGCGAGGTGATCGACATATCGGCGACCAACGCGAACGGCACCGATGTCAGCGTCGCCGTATATCGGCCCTTGCGTCGTCGCGAGGTACGCCGCGCGTCGAGCAACTGATCCAGATCGAGCACCAATGCCGGTTCGCCCGAGACGAGTGTGGCCGAACCAACCACGCCGGAGAACTGACCGCTCGGGTTCGCGACCTCGCCGAGCTCAATATCCTGCACGCCGAGCACATCGTCGACCTTCACCAGCCAGTGTGCGCCTGGTTGCTGCACCCGCAGGATCGTGCCGCCCTCGTCACGCACATGGTGGCCCGCTCGCAGGCCGAGCAGCGAGCCGAGATCGACAATCGGAACATGCACCTGCCCGAGGTCGGCCAGGAACGTTGTCCCTTTCTGCTGAATACGGTGCACCACGGATGTCGGCACAACCTGGACGTTGACGAACGGGAGTGCGAAATGCTCCCCGGCCACCGTCACCACTGCGGAACTGGTCGTTGGCAGCGCCAGCGGCAGGCGGATTGTCACCGTCGTGCCCCGACCGACCTCTGAATCGATCGATACGGTGCCCTTCATGCCCGCCACCAACTGGCCGACCACATCGAGTCCATGGCCTTTGACCGGAGGGCTGCTGGCCACCGGTCGCAGGCTGAATCCGGGCAAAAAGAGGAGTTGCAACGCTCGATCACGCGTCAGCCCCTCGTCCGGCAAGGGGTAGCCGCTCTCAAATGCCTGTTCGAGCACGCGCTGCTCGTCAATGCCGGCACCATCGTCGCTCACCTCGAGCAGAATGCAGGCGCCGTCGCGCCGGGCGCTCAAGCGCAGCGTGCCGCGGGGCGGCTTACCCGCCGAGCGGCGCATCGACGGCGCTTCAATTCCATGATCGATGGCATTGCGAATCAGATGCAGCAACGCGGAGTTCAACGGTTCGATGAAGGCGGCATCGACCAGTTCGTCGCCACCCTCCAGCACGAAGGCCGCCGATTTCCCCTGGCGCTGCGTCAGGCCACGCACGGCCCGCTCGGCATTCAGCCCAAATGCCGAAACCGGCGTTAGGTGCAGGCTTCGCTTCCACTCCGCAAGCCGGCTGACTACCTGGCCGAGTCGCTGATCCGCGGCATCCGTTTCGATCCGAATATGATCAAGGTCGGCCGCCGAGATACTGAGATCAGACACGATTTCGGCCAGCTCCCGGGTCACCGCGAGCACGTTGTCGCCGGTGCGGAGGCGATCGAGCAGGCCACCAAGCCGGTCGCCGGCGATGGCAATATCCTGTACCGTTTGGCCGAAGCGACGCGAGCGCTGCGGGCCGCCGCCCGCCCGTACAACGAGTTCGTCGGTCAGCCGTGTCACCTGCTCGAATGCTCCGGCATCGATGCGCGTTCTGGCCGGCAGCTCCGTGCCGATCACCGGCTGGAAGGATTCGGGTTGCAGTTGCGACACGAGCCAGTGCAGATCAGTGCTCAGCCGTTGCACGCCGGCAATGACCTCATCAGTCAGGGGAGCCCCGTTGAGCTTGTTCAGCGCTGATTCCAGACGCCAGCATTGGTCGAGGAAGACCGAAGCGCCGGCCAGCGCCGACGTCTCCTTCAACTTGATCAGCAGATTCCAGAGTGCCGCCTGTCCGCTGACCGACGCTCGATCCGTCTCAATCCCTTCGATGACCGTCGGAAACCGCTCGGATATTTCGGCTACGTCGCGAACGAACCGCTCCGGGTCGCCACGTGTCCGGCCCGGCGCGCTTCGCGCCTGCCCCTCGCCGCCGCCATGCGCCCGTTCGAGCACATTCAGCGCCTCATAGACATTCGCCGGTCGCGAAACGCTGTCGGGCGCCGGTCCGCCAATCCGGCCGGTTCCGAGCGCGCTGGTCTGGAACTGGCTGGCCGGCACGTTGTAGCGACGCAGAATCTTGGCGACGTCGTCGGTCAACTGCTCGAGGCGTTCCGACTCGGCCGAGGCCGGATCGGCACTGTCAATCACGGCAGCGATCGCGTGTCCACCCGCAACGGTCACCTCGACGACGTCCGGGTCAACCGGGCTATTCAAGACGCGCACCGCCTGGTAGAGCGGCGCCAGGCGCGCGGCCAGGCGTTCGACCGAGCGCACACCGGCCGCCGAGGCCGAGGCGCGCAACGCTTTGACGCCATTGAGGAGTGCGTCGATCGTCTCGCCACGCTCCGGGTCGGCGGCCAGGCTTTCCGCCTGCGCCACGTACGAGGCGAGCAGTTGACGCAGCTCACGCACGCGGCCGAGCTGCTGCGTGGCGCTCTGCGGTTCCACAAACGGCAGTTGCGCGACATCGTCACAGACCGGCAGATCACTCGGTTCACTGTCACCCATCGCTTCGAAGATGCGGGCGACCTCGACGGCGTTATTCAGATCGATCTCAACGAGGTAGTCGGTGCCCCGGCGAGGCATCGAACTGAGCGTGGCACGCGCGTGGAGCAGGATCGGGGCGGGGTCCTCATTGGAGGCGATGGCATGCACGACGCGTGCCAGATCGGCTGCTTCGGCGGTGATGAAATGACCGAGATACGGTGCCGGGGCCGACGTTTCGGTGAGCGCCAGATTCACCGCTTCTTCGACCAGCGCGGAGGCTTCGACAATCGGATGCGCGCCGGCCGCGACAGCGATATCTCGCACAATGCGCAGCGTCTGGAGGATCGACTCAACGGTGTTGCGATCGGGGCTTTCGCGCTGCATCTCCATCGCGTCGACACAAATGAGATCGACGTGCGACTGAAGCTCCGCAGCGGCACGAGCCAACGATCGGCTCTGTTGTGATGCCGAAACCATTTCGGCTTCCTCGCTCACCTGCCCGCACCGTGTTCAGCGTGCGACCCGCCGGATGTGTACGTGTTCCGGACCACGACCCGCCCTCCGTCCGAGAGTTTCCCGGACTTAGCATAGCGAAACGCGACCGAATGCTCCTGAGCGATAAGTCCTGATAGCGTGCGATTCGGCTCGAAATCGATTCGGACCTTGGTACTACATCCACGTTTTCGACCGAATTCGGCCGAATTATTGCGATAGTGCGACCAACGCGAGCAGTCCGTTGAGCGTCACGTCGAGCCGCGCCCAGTTCTCGCCCTGATCGCCCGAATGCCAGATCTGTCCATCGCGGAAGCCGGCATAGATCTCACCGGGGCGATCGCGCGGCACCAGCAGCGCGTACGGCATCACCGGAAGCGGATTGGGGAGTCCGCCCCCCAGCGCCTGCCACGGTTCGGAGCCGCGGCGCCGGTAGATATGCGCCTCGGCGCTCTCGCGGTCGCCATGCGCGTAACGCGCCGAATGCGTCGCCGAGACGTACCAGAGATCGGGATCGGCCGGATCAATCGCCAGCCCCCAGACGTAATGCCGGTCCATGCCGTCGTCGACTTCGCTCCAGCTCACTCCGGCATCATGACTGACCGCCACTCCGCCGCCGGCCGCTTCGTAGACACGGTCCAGCGCCGTCGGATGGGTCAGCACAGCATGGGAGTCGTGGTACGATCCGGGCTTGCGATCTTCCCACGTCCGGCCGCCATCGGTGCTGCGCATCACACCACCCAGTTCAATGCCGGCGAAGATCACGTTCGGATCGTCCCAATGCGGGGATATCCAGCGGACATGCGAAGTCCATGGTCGGGGCGGAAACGACCAGGTGGGCGCGCTGGGGATTTCGCGCAGTGCCGGCATATTCTCCCACGTCTCGCCGCCGTCGCGACTCCGGTAGAGCGAGCTTGGCTCCGTCCCGGCGAAGACGGCCCCGGACCCCCCTGCCCGATCCGACGGGCTGACCGCGACGGACAGCACGCGCGTATGCGGGATGCCCTCGCCTGCTTCCGCCCAGGTCGCTCCGCCATCGTGGCTTCTGAAGAGTCCACGATCGAACGTCCCAACGTACAGCCGCGAGAAATCGTGCGGATCAACCGCCACACACTGCGCCCCAACGTCGGTCAACAACGGCGTGACGGACCATTGGCCGTCACGTTCAGTCACCTTCACGACATCGTTACCGGTTGCCGCGACCAGGGTTGTCATGTTGCCCTCTCAATCGTCCTGGCTATTCGCCGCCACTGTGCGCCGTCTGCTTACGCGGATTGTTCTCTTCACCGGCGGTGAACGGGTTATCCCACGAGACGTTGCCCCCGGCGAAGCGGTTCGGATCGAACGGCTCCAGATCGAAGGCGGCACGGCCGTGCAGGATCAATTGCGCCATCGCCTTGCCGGTCGCCGCGCCCCAGGAAAAGCCGCCACCGTTGAATCCGGCCGCGACATAGAGTCCCTTCGAGGCGCCGTACCGGCCGATAAGCGGCAGGCCATCCGCGGTAAAGCCCATGATGCCGGCCCAGCAGCGCACGATCTTGAGTGAACCGAGCGGCGGAAAGAGCGTCGCGATGCACTCACTGATCCCTTTCAGGACCGGTGGGCTGACGCGCTCGGCATACGAGCCGAGCCCCTCGTTGATATCGAGCCGCCGATAGCCGCCGCAGAGAATCTGCCCGGTCGCCGTCTGCCGTCCGTATTCCTTATCGAAATTCGTACCGAACGGATGACGAATCACGTCACCAACCGGCTCGGTCACCAGAATCTGACCACGAGCCGGCACGAGCGCGCCGGGCGGCAGGTCATCGAGCAACGTCGGCGTCCAGGAATTGGCCGCGACGACGACCGTTTCAGCCAGCGTCGTGCCTCGCGACGTTTCGACACCCGTAATAACGCTGTTCGCCTCACAAATCTTCGTAACCGGCGTCCAGAGATGGAATTCGGCACCGAAGCGACGCGCTCCATTGGCGAGCGCGTGGACAAGATTGAACGGCCAGAGATGACCGCCACTGCGCGCGAACTTGGCTCCGAGCACTTTGTCCGACACCACCGGCACCATCGACTTGAGCACCGTCGGATCGAGCATCTCGACCTCGCCGCCGAGCTGCCGCTGCGCCTTCGTCGCCGCCTCCAGATGCTCAAATTGCTCCGAGGTGGTGGCGATATCGAACGTCCCGGGAAGCCGGAGCATGAAGTCATCTTCTAGCTCGCGCGGAAGCTCATCGCGCAACATACGCAGGTTCTCGGTCGTCAATGCATACACCGCTTTCCCAGTCTCGGTGAGCATCGACGAGCCAGCGCCGGTCATACCGCCATTGCGCCCGGAGGCGCCGGAACAGATGCCGCGCAGATCGAACACCGCTACGCGCTTGCCCCGCTTCGCCAGTTGGTAGGCGATCGAACAGCCGACCAATCCGGCACCGACGACAACCGCGTCCACCTCCTTGGGGATCGACCGCTGCTCCTCCGCCACACTTCTTCCTCTCCGGTTCTCGCTTGCCACCGGTCAACCCGCTCGCGTCGCGACCAGGCCTCCCGCAGGGCAACCGGCTCCTGTCCTCTGCAGCCCCATCATAGCAACCAACCAGACATCCCGCGAGAGCCGGGGGTGAGGGCCGCTCGCCCGCTTAGAACGAGGCGTGGATAGCGGCGGCGGCGAGGCTGGCGACGAAGACGACCACGATCAGCGCTACAATGAACAGCGCCACGAAGAGCAGGAAGGAACGGAGCGCCGAACGCTGGGCGTGGCGCTGGGCGCGCGCCATTTCCGGACTCGGATGTCGCCGCGCGTAGGTCGCCAGGCGTTGCTGCGCTGACGTATTGCCGGTGTAGCGCTGAAACAAAACGTCGTTGACGGCATTGGAGCGGATCGACATGTCATACTCTCGTCGAGTGTCCGTACGGCTGAGCACGGCATAGGCGGCGTTGAGCAGCTTGGCACGTTCTTCAGCCCGGTGGCGCTGGCTCGCCTCGGTGAATATGTCCGGGTGCGTCGAGCGCATCAACTGCCGGTAGGCGCGCGTAATCTCGCGCTTCGACGCCGTAAACGGCACGTCGAGGATCTCGTAATAGTTGATGCTCGGGTCGAAGTTTTGTGTCTGCGGCATCATCTCATCCCGCGAGGCAGATCAGGCTGGTCGCGCCCATTGTACGGCAGTGTCGCCGGTCACGGTCCATTGCGAGCGACTGGTCGATGTGGGACGATATCGCCGGATGACGCAATTTACGTGGAAATAGGTGCTCGCGCAGATGATCCGTGTTCTCCATACGGCCGATCTTCATCTCGGGCGTGCCTTCACCAGTTGGGGCGAGCCGGCCGCCGAGCTGCACCGGGCAGACCTGCGCCGCACGCTGGAGCGCATCGGCCGGATCGCGGTCGAACAGGCCGCGCAACTCGTCCTCGTCGCCGGTGATCTCTTTGATGTCCATCATCCAACGACCGATCTCGTTGCGCTCGCGCAGTCCTGGCTCGGGAACCTGGCAACGCACCGCATTCCGGTCGTCATCATCCCCGGCAATCATGACAGCTACTGGTACCAGCGTTCGGTCTATCGAGAGACCGTGTTTCCGGAGAACACCCATATCTTCATCGAACCGATCTGCCGGCAACCGTTCAGCCTGCGGTTAGGCGAACGCGATCTGTCGATCTACGGCATCGCGCACGATCACACACGCGAACGCCAACCGTTGCGGAGCTTCCGGCGCCGCGATTCGCCCGGCATTCATATCGGCATGCTGCACGCCACCATCAACCCGAGCCCGAGTCTATCCACCGCCGAGCGCTACCTGCCGCTCAGCAGCGCCGAACTTGCCGCCACGGGCCTCGACTACATCGCGCTCGGGCATATTCACCGCCATCACGTCTACAACGAGGGCCGGGCCGGTCACGCTTCACAACCCGGTTCGCCCGAACCGCTGGCGATCGATGAGTTCGGCCCACGGTCAGTGAATCTGCTCAGATTCGACGTCGACGGGCCTCCCCGTATCGAGCGCATCGAGATCGGCGAACGCCGGGCGCGACGTATTGAGATCGACTGCACCGGTCTCGAGACAGCGACAATTATCGAGCAACTCCAACGTCAGTCCGATCCACGCCTGATCGCCGAGGTCGTGCTCACCGGCACGCCCGATGACATCATCAACAGCGACGCGATCAGCGGTGCGGCCGCGCCCATGTTCTTTCATCTGACGCTTCGAGACCGAACCGAGGTCGCCAATGCCGCCTTCGCTCGCGCCATCGAGCACGAAAAGACGATTCGCGGTGCCTTCGTGCGCACGTTACGTGCACGGGCCGAAACGGCCTCTGCCGACGAACGCGCCACGATCGAACTGGCCCTCAAACGCGGGCTGATCGCGCTCCACCGTCGGAGCGTGTCATGAACTTCCGCTCGTTCCGGCTCACCGGCTTCGCCCAGATTCAGGATGTCACCCTCGAATTCGCCGAGGGCGCACCCAGCCTGATCGTCGGCCAAAATGAGTCCGGTAAGAGTCACCTGCTGAAGGCGCTGATTGGCACGTTATTCGGCCTGACGCCGGCTGACGTCAACGCCTGCACGCCATGGCAGGGTGAACCCGTCATGTGCGCGACACTCGATTTCGAGGCGAACGGTGAGCGGATCGCGCTCGCACGGCGGTTCCTAGACGAGCGCGTCGAGGTGATTCGCGACGGCGAAACGATCTATGACGGGCGTGGCCGCACGTTCGGGCGCCTTATCGCCGAGGATGAGTCCTACCGCGAACTGCTCGCCGGTTGGCTCGGCTTCAGCGAAATGGAGATCTTTCACGATCTCATCTTTGTCGAACAGGATCAACTGAGCGACCGCCGGCTCAACAAACAGGCGCCGGAAATCAAGCAGCTCATTACCGGCTCACGCGAAGCGAGCTACGAGACGGCACTCAACGATCTGACCGTTGACCTCGACAAACTCAAGAAGCTGCCGCGCAAGCGAATGGACCGCGAAATCGAGCTGCTGCGGCAGAGCCGCGCCGAGCTGCTGCAACGCATCGCCGTTGCCGAACAGAACGAAGCCGCGGTCGTTGACCTGCGCGAATCCGAACTGGGCGTGCGTTCCAACCTGACCGAGATCGAGACACGCCGCGCCGCACTGGCCGAGCTGATCGAGGCGCACGGCACGCTCGTCACACTTCGGGAGCAGCAACGCGAACAGTCCGACGATTATCAGCGTGCCCAGCGCGACCTGGACGCTGCGCAAACGTCGGCGACACGGCGCCAGGAGCTTTTGGCCGAGATCGCGCGCCTGCGTGTCGCGGAAAGTCCCGACCTGGATACTCTTCGTCGAACGCGCTTTGAACTGGACGAAACGGCGAGAACGGCGCAGGCGCTGCAGGCGCAGATTGACGCGCTCGAGTCACGGCGCGATCGAAGCCGGCCACTCCCGGCCGACGCTGCCCAATCCCCGAGACGACCACGCAGTATCTTGCTCATCGCGGCGTTTGCCATCGCGCTCGCCTCGCTGGCCGGAGCCGCCACCGTCGACCCACGGCTCATCACCGGCCTGCTGTTCGCGCTCGTGGTCGGTGCGGCTGCGTTCATCTTCCCGGAAGCGAACGGCGTGCCAGGGCCATCCCGCATCCAAATCGAAGAACAACTCGCCGTGCAGGAGCGAATGCGGCTCGAAGGCGAACGGGAACACGTCCACCACCGCTTGACGGACCTTCGCGCTCACAGCGAGGGTTGGCTCGCGGCAGCCAATGAGCCCGATCTCGCGAGCCTGATCGACCGCATCGAGCGATACCAGCGCGCGACGATCAAGCTGGAGAATGCGCCGGTCGCCAGCGCCGACGAGATCGCGCGACTACAGTCGGACCAACACGATGGCCTCATGCGGATGGCGCTCATCGAACAACGGATTGAGCAACTGGAAGCCGACCGGCCCGAACTCGTCACCCTGACGCCCGAAGCGGTGTCGCGGAACCGGCAGACGATCGAACGACTTAACGCGCAACAAGCGGAGATCGACCAAACGCTGCGCACCAACGAGATCCGGCACGGTGTGCTCAGTCAGACTGTCGTCGACGATGCCGCCGCCCTGCGCGTCACGCTCGGCGAGATCGACGCCGAACTTGCGCGCAAGGAGCAGTTGGCCGCGGCGCTTGAACTCGCGATCGACACGCTACGTGATTGCGTCCACACGTTTCAAGAGAATGCGCTTGAACCAGTCGCCGATGATGCCGGACGTCTGCTGCGTCAGATTACCGGCGGCCGGCATCAGTCGGTGCGACTCGATCAACAGACAATGGAACCGGCGGTGCGGATCGGCGCGCGGGACGATATTGATATCACGGAGCTCAGCCGCGGCACCCGCGACCAACTCTATCTGGCGATCCGCCTCGCGCTGGTCGATGCGCTCTCCGGCGGCATCAGGCTCCCCCTGGTTCTTGACGACCCCTGCGTCCACTTCGATGCCGAACGACTCGCCGCCACGTCACAGCTCCTGAGCGAGATCGCGCGCGAGCGACCGGTCATCATTGTGACCAAAGACGACACCTACTCACGCTGGTTCACGCCCGTCCTCCGGCTTCAGACGCCCGCGCTGGTAACTCCGAATGGGGTCTCGTCGTGACAATCGCCCATCAGTTGGTACGAATCTTGTAACATGAGACCAGATGTCCCCGCATTGCCACTCGTCCGACGGGTACCGGACAAGGCGCGGGCGTTCACACCGAGAGTGAGGGTTCGAATGGCAAACCCCAATCGTGAATCAGCCGCGGCGCTGTTAGCTAAGGAACATTTCACGCCGCGCGAGGTCTCCGAGCTATTGGAGATCGATATATATGTGATCGAACGTGCCGCTCGTGACGGCGCGCTCAAGGCGAAAGTCGTCGATCATCACGTTCTCGACATCAAGCGCGAGGATCTGCTCGACTGGCTCGATCGCTGGGAACATCTCACGCCGTAGGATAACCGTCGAACGAAACCGAGAAGTGGATAAACTGTGAATCCCGCAAACGAACGGTCGCACGAAGCTCAGCGTTCTTCCCCGTCCAGTCAATCGTTTCCCTCGCGACCGCTCGCGGATCTGCTCGGACCGCCGCCGGGTGAGAGCTACGCCGATTTGCATGTCCACACGACCGGGAGCGACGGTCTCTGCGAGGTGCGTGACTGGTCGAGTCAGGCGCGCTCGACATCGCTCCAACTGATCGCCATCACCGACCACGATCACTTCGGAACGGTCCGCCGCTGGCATGACGCGCATCGCGACGTAGCCGATAACGTGCTGCCAGGGGTCGAGATCACCGCGCGCGGCCAGATCGTGCACATCGGTGTCCTCTTCCCGCGCGCGCTTCCCCGCGAGCTGCCGGCCCCGGGAACCCCACTGTTCGACGTGATGCACTGGGCTCGCTCGATCGACGGGGCTATCGTCGTGCTTGTCCATCCACTCCCGGGACTCTGGCGAATTCAGCTCCGTCGCCTCCAGCGGGCCGGGCTGCTGCCGGACGCGATCGAGACGCACTTCCCGCTCGCCTTCTGGCGTACGCCGGCGATCGAACGCGCCGCCGAGCGCTACCATCTGGCGAAGCTCGGCGCGACCGACGCGCATATGACGCCGGCGCAACTCGGCCGCTACGTAACCTGCTTCCCTGGGCACTCGGTCGATCATCTGGTGAAGGCGATTCATGAGCGAACGACGCGCGGCGTCACACGACCGGTCGCCTGCCGGCTGCCGCTGTCGGTTTACGCGCTGCAATCGCTCTTCGCCTGGCTCCTCCCCTACCGCGACCGACCGTCGATCGCCTCCATACGTGCCCGGCTCCTAACGGCCGCTCGTGCACGTACCGGTGCACCGCCGGCCGGGACACTCGTGCCACTCCCGCCTCAGCCGGCACCCGGGGACGGAGCAGGTCGTTAACTGATTCCGGTACCGGGCAGTCGACGGCAATTCTGAACCCGGCTACAATCAGCGCGGTTACGATGGGTGTCCGAATCAAGCGCAACAAACGCGAATCGCGACGTGACTCATCGACCTGGGATGGTGAGTAAAGGGAGGATCCATGGCCGTTGTCGTTCCAAGTGAGATGGTGGGCTCGCGCATTCGCCGCAAGGAGGACCCGCGTCTCATTACCGGCTCTTCTACCTATGTCGATGATTTCCGTCTACCGGGTACGCTCTTTCTCGCCTTTGTGCGCAGCATCTATCCGCACGCCCGCATCAACGGCATCGACACATCCGAAGCGCTGGCCATGCCAGGTGTCGCCGCCATCGTGACCGGCAAAGAACTCGACGACTTCATTCACGCCCATAGCAAGGAGCCGCAGCCAGATCCGGGCACGCCGCGCGCTGAAGTGCTCGCGACCGATACCGTGCGTTATCTCGGCCAGCCGCTCGTCGCGGTGCTCGCCGATTCACAGTACGCGGCGCGCGACGCCGTCGACGCGGTTTCCGTCGATTATGAGACGTTGCCGGCCGTGACGGGCATCGAGGAAGCGCGCAAAGATGGCGCCCCGCAACTCTGGGCCGGCGCTCCCAACAACGTTGGCGTGACGGGAGAGATCCACGAGGGCGACGTCGAAGGCGCGTTCGCGAACGCGGAGATCGTCGTCAAGCAGCGCATCGTCAGTCAGAAAGTGGCCGGCGTGCCGATGGAGGGCCGCGCCGTGCTGGCCGCGCCCGATCCGATGACCGGCGGCATCACCATCTGGACCTCGACCCAGGCAGCGCACAGCGTCCGCTCGTCGGTCGCTCGCAAGCTTGGTCTGAACGAATCGCAGGTGCGCGCCATTGCCCCTGAAGTCGGCGGCGCCTTTGGAGTCAAGATCGGCGCCTATCAGGAGGATTACGCCGGCGCTGCGTTGGCTCTGATGCTTAAGAAGCCGGTCAAGTGGATCGAAACGCGCAGCGAAGGCTTCCAGGTAACGAATCATGGCCGCGCCCAGATCGCCGATATCGAAGTCGCCGCCGACAAGAACGGCAAGATCCTCGCTTACCGGATGAACGTCGTCCAGGATCTTGGCGCTTACCCCAAAGGCATCTACCTGCCGAATACCACGGCGAGCATGGCCGTTGGCTGCTACGACATTAAGGCCGCCGAGACGCATTCCTCCGGCGTGTATAACAACACGATGGGTGTTGGTGCCTATCGCGGAGCCGGTCGTCCGGAAGCGGCCTATTACATCGAGCGCGCCGTTGATCTCGTTGCCAACGCCGCCGGGCTCGATCCCGCCGACGTCCGCAAAACAAACTTCATCGATCCGGCCAGCTTCCCCTACACGACTGCTACCGGCACGCGCTACGACACCGGCGATTACGCCAAGGCGTTGACCAAAGCGCTGGAAACGATCGGCTATGCCGATCTGCGCGCCGAACAGGAAGAATTGCGCAAGCAGGGTCGCTATCTCGGCATCGGGCTCGCCTCGTACGTCGAGATTTGCGGCTTCGGTCCGTGGGAAAGCTCCACCGTGCGCATCGAGCCGAGCGGCGACGTCTCGGTCTTCACCGGCATCTCACCGCACGGCCAGGGACAGGAAACCTCGTTCGCCCAGATCGTCTCCGACCGCCTCGGTGTCGACTTCGATCGCATCGTCGTCTATCACGGCGATACGAACAACACGCCACAGGGGCGCGGCACGATGGGCAGTCGCGGACTCGCCATCGGCGGCAGCGCGGTCGTCCTCTCAACGGACAAACTGCGCGAGAAAGCGAGCCGGATCGCCGCCAGCATGCTCGAAGCGTCGTATGACGACATTGAGCTGGCCGAAGGCAAGTACCGCGTCAAGGGCGCGCCCGATCGAGCCGTAACGATGGACCAGATCGCCTCCGTCGCCTATAGCGGCAAGGTTCCGGCCGAACTCGAGCCGGGACTGGAGACAACCGACTTCTTCCGGCCGGAAGATGCGACCTTCCCCTTCGGCACCCATATCGCCATCGTCGAGGTGCTGCCGGAGACCGGTCAAATCAAGCTGCGGCGCTACGTTTCGATCGACGACTGCGGCTTCATCGTCAGCCCAATGCTGGTCGAAGGCCAGGTGCATGGCGGACTGGCGCAGGGGATCTCGCAAGCCCTGCTGGAAGAGGTGGACTACGACGAGAACGGGCAACTCCTGACCGGCACGCTGATGGACTACGCCATCCCGAAGGCCGAAACGTTCCCGATGATGTTCGAGACGAGCCACACTGAAACGCGCACGCCGCTCAACCCGCTCGGCGCCAAAGGCATCGGCGAAGCGGCCACCATCGGCTCAACACCCTGCATCGCCAACGCCGTCATGGACGCGCTCAAGCCCTTCGGTATCACCCACCTCGACCTGCCCCTCACCCCGCAGAAGGTCTGGAACGCGATCCAGGCAAGCAAGTAGCTTCTCGCCGGTAGGCGCAGCGTTCACATGTGAACGCTGCGCCTACGCATCTTTGCTTGAGGGAATCGTTCCACCATCAAATCTCCGCCAGTCACCCTCGCTCGGACTTCGCCTACCACTGATCCCAGTGGACGATCGAATCAAGTGGGGCGCGGGGTGCCGGTTTGAAGTCGGTGCCTTTGGTGTAGGCGAGTGGGATGAGTGCGGCCTGCATGATGTCGTCGTAGGGAATCCCGAGGATATCGGCCGCTTCGCGCTCGTAGGGGAGATGGACGGTGGTCCAGACGGTGCCGAGTCCACGCGCACGCGCCGCGAGCATGAAGCTCCAGCCTGCCTGGATGATCGAGCCCCAGCGTCCCGCCTGCTGGTTGCCCGGCAGGCCGTCGGTACGACCGGTGACGCACGGAATAACGTGCACGGGCACCTCGTGCAGGTGATCGGCCAGGTAATCGGCCGACGACAACACGCGCTGCTGGGTCGTCGCCTTGTTCGGCTCGGCGGATGGCGCCTGACCGACCTTCGCGCTACGACCACGATACATCGCCCAGCCCCTGGCGTAGAGTTCGGCCAGTGCCGCCCGCTTGGCCGGGTCCATCACGATCATGAAGTGCCAGTTCTGGCTATTTGACGATGTCGGCGCCTGCTGCGCCAGGCGGAGACACCCTTCGACGACCTCGCGCTCGACCGGCCGGTTCAGATCGAGTCGTTTCCGGACCGCGCGCGTGGTGGAGAGCAATTCATCAGGCGTCAGTGGCAAAAGCGGCATGATGTTCCTTTCGGTTTCGTACGGGCACACGGCGTGCTACTTCCCCTAACGCACGCGAGTGAGCGGCTAATTCCCTAGCGGACAACGCGCACCCATCGACGGTTGCGACTTGTAGGCATAGAATGTGAAGCAATCATCGGTATTACATCGGCGATCGGCGTCAGCCATGCGAAGCTGTCGCCAGGCACGAAGGGAGTCCGCATGGTCCTGAGTCGAATGATGGGCGCACGCGTCCGTCGCAAGGAAGACCCTCGCCTGATTACCGGCTCGGCTACGTATGTCGACGATGTGCGGCTGCCGGGGACTCTACATCTCGCCCTCGTGCGCAGCCCGCACCCGCATGCGAAGATCACCAAGATCGATACCGCACCAGCGCTGGCGGTGCCCGGCGTCGTCGCCGTCTATACGGCAGACGATCTCCGCTCGATCATGACGCCCACCCAGGCTGCCGCCGGTGAAGGCGAAGTGCCCGACCGCGATGCCGAAGACGGCGTACCGTCCCGCTTCCCGATGGCCGACGACCGTGTGCGGCACGTCGGCGAGGCGATCGTCGCGGTCGTCGCCGAGACGGACTACGCGGCGCGCGACGGCGTCGACGCGGTCGTCATTGACTACGACTTCCTGCCGGTCGTCGTCGATCCGGAAGAAGCGATGAAGCCGGGCGCGCCACAGCTTTACGATCAGATCAAGAACAACATCGCCTTCCGTTGGGATCATACCCAGGGCGATGTCGATGCCGCGCTCAAGAACGCGCCGGTCGTCGTGCGCGAGCGGCTGGTCAATCACCGCGTGGCCGGCGTACCGATGGAGCCGCGCGGCGTGCTGGCAATGCCCGATCACACGATCGACGGGCTCACCTTCTGGACATCCACCCAGGCGCCGCACTGGAACCGGAACGACATCGCCAGCAGTCTCGGTCTCTCGCAGACACAGGTGCACACCATCGCACCGCAGGTTGGCGGCGGCTTCGGCGTCAAGATCGGGGCCTATCCCGAGGACTTTATCGTCTCCGCCGTCGCCTACAAGATGGGCCGGCCGGTAAAATGGATTGAAACGCGCAGCGAAAACTTCGTCGCCACCCATCAGGGGCGGGCTCAGATTACCGATATCGAGGTCGGCGCCGAGAAGAATGGCAAGATCGTCGCCTATCGCTTCAATGTCATCCAGGAGCAAGGTTCCTATCCGAAGGACACCTCGCTCTCCGGCTTGACCGGCACGATGGCGGCCGGCTGCTACGACATCCCGGCGGTCGATCTGCATACGGTCGGGGTGTTGACCAATACGATGGATATCGGCGCCTATCGTGGTGCCGGTCGTCCCGAGGCGGCCTTCTACATCGAGCGAACGATCGATCTGGTCGCCGATGCCGCCAAGGTTGATCCGGCTGAGGTTCGTCGCATCAACTTCACCTCGCCCGACAAATTCCCCTATACCACCGCGACCGGCGAGCGCTACGACACCGGCGAATACGCCAAGGCGCTCGATAAGGCACTCGAAACAGCCGACTATGCTGGACTGCGCAAGCAACAAGCCGATCTGCGCAAGCAGGGACGCTATCTCGGCATCGGCCTGGCGTCGTACGTCGAGATCTGCGGCTTCGGCCCGTGGGAGAGTGCGACGATTCGGATTGAGCCGAGCGGCGCCGCGACCGTCTATAGCGGCATCATGCCGCAGGGCCAGGGGCAGGAAACGACCTTCGCGCAAATCATCTCCGATCGTCTCGGTGTGCCGTTCGATCAGATCACGGTGCAGTTCGGCGATACCGCCACCGCACCCCAGGGCAACGGCACGATGGGCAGCCGCGGCCTCGCCGTCGGCGGTGGTGCGGTGATGATTTCGGTCGACAAGATTCAGGACAAATCGCGACTCATCGCGGCTAATGTCCTCGAAGTCTCGACGGACGACATCGAGTTCTCCGAGGGCAAGTTCCGCGTCAAAGGGACTCCCGACCGCGCCATGACGCTCGCCGAGATTGCTGATGTCGCCTATAACCAGATGGACAAGCTCCCGGCAGGGGTCGATCCCGGACTGTCGACCACCGACTTCTTCCGACCAGAAGACGAGACCTTCCCCTTCGGCACGCACATCGCTGTGGTGGAAGTCATGCCCGACACCGGCCAGGTGAAGATCGAAAAATACGTCTCGATCGACGACTGTGGCTACATCGTGAGTCCGATGCTGGTCGAAGGCCAGGTGCACGGCGGGCTGGCACAGGGTATCGCCCAGGCGCTGCTCGAAGAGGTGCGCTACGACGAAAACGGTCAGTTGCTCACCGGTACGCTGATGGACTACGCCATCCCGAAGGCAGAGAACTTCCCGATGTTCGAAACCGGGCATACCGAGACGAAGACGCCGCTCAACCCGCTCGGCGCCAAGGGCATCGGCGAAGCAGCGACGATCGGCTCAACACCAGCCATCGCGAACGCCGTGATCGACGCGCTTGAGCCGTTCGGCGTCACCCATCTCGACATGCCGTTCCGTCCTGAAACCGTTTGGGCATGCATACACCAAGAGGGCTGACGAGAAATCCAACCTACCGGTAGGGGCGGCCCCCTGTGGCCGCCCGGTGGCCTTCACATGAAATCGTCGGCGCGGAAACATGGCAGCCACAGGGGGCTGCCCCTACCGGCGGATCAGGCTGCGTCACTCCGCCGGTGACCGCAGATCGAGGCGCCGCAACGTTTGCGCGTTGATGGCGACGATGATTGTGCTGAGCGACATCAACACCGCGCCGACCCAAACCGGCATGATCAGCCCGATCCCGGCGAGCGCACCCGCTGCCAGCGGCAGCGCGACCGCGTTGTAGCCAACCGCCCAGGCGAGATTCTGCACCATCTTGCGATAGGTCGCCCGGCTCAGCTTCACGATGCGCGCCACATCGCGCGGGTCGTCGCGGATCAATACGATGCCGGCCGACGCCACGGCCACATCGGTTCCGGCGCCGATCGCGATACCGGCATCCGCCTGGGCCAGTGCCGGCGCGTCGTTGACGCCGTCGCCGACCATGGCGACCAGCGTACCGTCCGCTTGCAGTTCGCGAATCTTCACGTTTTTATCGCCCGGCAGGACACCCGCGAAGTATTCGTCGATGCCCAATTCAGCAGCGACCCAACGCGCGACATCCTCCGAATCACCGGTCAGCATCGCGACGCGAATGCCCAGCGCTTTGAGCTGATCGATCGCCTCGCGACTTTCCGGACGAATCAGGTCGGAGAGTGCGAAGGCCGCCAGCACTCGATCGTTCTCGACGAGATAGACGACCGTCTGGCCGCGTTCGCCCCAGGCACGCGCGGACGTCGCGATCGTCGGCGGGACGCGCACGCCCGCCGGTTCGATGAGCCGCGGACCGCCGACACGCAGGACGCGCCCATCGACCTCGCCCTGTACGCCACGACCCGGCAACGCCTCAAAGTGGGCAACCGGCCGCCGGGCCAACTGGCGCTCATCCGCGGCCGATACGATAGCGTGGGCGATCGGGTGCTCGCTATCGCGCTCCAACGCGGCGGCCAGCGCAAGCGCATCGTCGTCGCTGATCTCGTCGCCCGACGCAAGCGCAACCAGACCTTGCTCGCCCTTGGTCAGCGTTCCCGTCTTGTCGAAGACGACGACCTTCAGATTGCGAGCTTGCTCCAATACCGTCCGGTCACGCACCAGGATTCCGTTGCGTGCCGAGAGCGCGGTCGAAATCGCGACAACCAGCGGAATCGCCAGTCCAAGCGCATGTGGGCAGGCGACAACCAGCGTCGTAACCGTCCGCTCAATTGTGTAATCGTCGAGTCCACGGACCAGAAGCCAGCCGAAGAACGCGACTAAGGCGGTGGCGACGGCGACGATCGTCAGCCAGAACGCCGCCCGATCGGCCAGCGCTTGCACGCGTGTGCGACTCGATTGCGCTTCAGCCACCAGCTGCATGATGCCCGCCAGCATCGTCTTCTCGCCGGTCTGGCTGACCCGAACGCGCAGACTGCCGCTGGCGTTGACCGTGCCGCCGATCGTCGGATCGCCCGGCTCCTTGCTAACCGGACGCGATTCGCCGGTGATCATGCTTTCGTCGACCTGGCTGCGGCCGTCGATGACGATACCGTCGGCCGGGACGCGCGCGCCGGGCCGCACCAGGATGACATCATCAAGCCGCAATTGATCGACCGGTACCTCCTCGATCCGCTCGCCAGTGATGCGTTCTGCTGTATCCGGCAGCAGCTTCGCCAGTTCGTTCAGCGCGCTTTGAGCGCTTCCGACCGCGCGCATCTCCATCCAGTGGCCGAGCAGCATGATCGTCACCAGCGTCGCCAGTTCCCAGTAGAACGGCATGCCACTCAGCCAGCCGATCGACACGGCCAGGCTATAGACGTAGCCACTGGCGATCGCCAACGCCACGAGCGTCATCATGCCGGGCTGGCGTGCGCGCAACTCCTGCGCCGCACCGCTCAGGAAGATCCAGCCGGTGTACCAGAAAATCACGCTCCCCAGCAGTGGCTCGATCAGACCCGAACCGGTGAAACTCGGCGCTGTGTAGTTGAACAGATCCTGCATCAAGTCTGAGAAA
>CALAGB010000516.1 GCA_937891245.1 uncultured Thermomicrobiales bacterium
ATCTCGACTCGCGGTTGGAAACGGTCGAGGATTGGTCCGACCCGAACCGCGAAGGCGTCGTCTACTATCTCAGCGACGGCCGGGTGCGTGGCGTGTTGCTCTGGAACGTCTGGGATCAGGTCGATGCCGCGCGCGAGTTGATCAAGGAGAAAGGTCCGTTTACCGCTGAATCACTCAAGGGCCGTCTCCCAGCTGGTTGATCAGTCTGACGTACGAAAGTGACACTCGACCGAGAAGGAGAGGGAATGGCGCAGGCGGACCAATATTCTCCACCAGTTATGACCTCATCTACCTGGCGAACCGCAGCCGGCGGGGCGCTGCGGGCGATTTTTGGCGTGGTCTGGGCGCTCAACGCCTATCTGACCTACCGTTCGGATTTCGCCGCTCACTACGTGGGCTACTTGCACAACGCCGCGATCAACCAGCCAGGTTGGCTCGCATGGTGGTTCGATTTCTGGATCGATCTCGTCACGCCCCACGCTTCGCTCTTCATCTGGGCCACACGCATCGTCGAAACCCTCATCGCGCTTGGCCTCCTCCTCGGCTTCGCCCGCAAGACGACCTATGTTGTTGGTGCGCTCTTCAGTCTGCTCATCTGGAGCACGGCTGAGGGCTTCAGCGGGCCATACACCGTCGGCGCGACCAACCTCGGTCCGGCGCTGGTCTATGTTCTCTTGTTCATCGGGTTGATCTTGACCGAGCGTGAGCAGGGCCGAAGCCCATATAGCGTTGATTACTACATCGAACGCCGATGGCCCGGCTGGCGACGGATTTCTGAACTGTCCGCGCCGCGCGTAGTCGAGGAAGTACCGCCTCGTCTCCCCTGGAGTGAGCAGCTTGCCGGGATGGTGGGGATCCTCATCGCCCTGGCTCTGCTCTTCGGCAGCCTTTCCAGTGCTATGAACGCGCCGACCGGCACGCCCGCCGCGGCCGCGGCCGCGGTCAAGCCGCTCGACCTTGCTTCCAGCAATCCTGTGGCCAACCCACACGATGCGACACTCCCGCCGCTTCTTGGGACGGGTGACAGCGTCGATGTCCATCTAATTGCGACCGATACGACGGTTGATATCGCCAGCGGTGTGACGTATGAGGGTTGGACCTTCAACGGGTCGGTTCCGGCCCCGTTTATCCACGTACGCCAGGGGCAGACGGTCAACGTCACCTTTGAGAATCGTGGAGCGATGGACCATTCGATCGACTTCCACGCTGCACAGGTTGATCCGGAAACCGCCTATCGCAATGTGGCCGCGGGCCAGAGCATCAGCTTCTCGTTCAAGGCCGAGGTGCCCGGCGCGTTCATGTATCACTGTGGCACGGCGCCAGTGCTCTTCCATATCGCCAACGGCATGTATGGCGCCATCATCGTCGATCCGGCCACGCCGCTCCCGGCCGCCGACGAAAGCTATGTCATTGTGCAGGGCGAGTGGTACACATCGCAGGCGCAGGGGAACACGATGACCGCTGACTACGACAAGATGCTGGCCGGAACACCGGATGAAGTGGTATTCAACGGTATCGCCTTTCAGTACGTCGATCATCCGCTGACCGCCAAGGTCGGTGACCGGGTGCGCTTCTATGTTGTCGATGCCGGACCGACATACGATACCGCGTTCCACGTCATCGGCTCGATGCTGGATACGGTCTATCCCGATGGCGATCCGTCTCACACGCTCAACCATCTTCAGACCTATCAGATCGCGCCGGGTTCCGGAGCAATTATCGACGTGGTTATCAACACGCCGGGAACGTATCCCTTCGTTGACCACAGCATGCTCCACGCGAACGCGGGTGCGATCGGAAAACTCAAGGTATCGCAATGATGAGATCCAATCGAGCGACGACATGAACAACCAGGAATCACGGGAAACCCAGGCGGCGGCAGTTGATCGTGAAGATCAACTGTCGGAGGAGGACGAGGTCCTGGTCGACATTGGACTTTCCTCAGACGACGAGGATGTTGACATCGTTGACTGGGCATCGGACAACTCATTCCCCGCCAGCGATCCGCCGCCCTGGTCACCGGGTATCGTCTAACTGCGTCGAGTTCCGCACGGGAGAGGAGAACAGCGATGTCGGGAGACACGCACCTCGGCTGGCCACGAACGTTGGGCATCGCCATTCCTGCATTCGCGCTCATCGCTGGTGCCTTTGTGCGGTTCGGTCTCATACGAACACTGCGCGAGGATAAAGGATTCAAGCTCAATGTTCGCCGCTGGACGCCGATCGCGACGGAGTTTCGCATGCGGCAGGTTCGTCTCGTACGGACAATCATCCGGCTGTCGCAACGTGCGGAGCAGATGCACCTGCTGCCGTCGCCGATGCAGCGATCGCTGGAGGCTCAGGCGCTCAAGCTGGTGCGTTGTGAATCGCGGCCAGTCTACAGCAGTGGCCGCCGGGGCGAGTGGGGCGATACCGGCGCCCGCTGGCGCCTGAACGGTGCCGCGTAGCGTCGATCGTCTTACTCGGCCGTTTCTTCGACTGCTGCCGGTTGGTGATCGCGGAATACGAGCCAACCGCAGAAGCCGAGGACGGCGGCGACCAGCGCGCCGAAGAGCGGCACGAAGATGAGCAGGATGACGAGCGCGGAAATGATTGCGCCGATGTTCACGGATGTGCTCCTTCGCTCGCCGCGTTCACTCGATGATCTCTATTTCGACGTCGGGTAACAGCCCGAAGGCCTCCCATACCGACTCCTGAATCCCGCGAATGATCGCGCGCACATCAGCGGCACGCGCATCACCGAGATTGACGATGAAATTGTGGTGCTTGGTCGAAATCTCAGCACCACCCACTCGTTTGCCCGCCAGCCCGAGCCGCCCGATGATATAGCCCATCGAAACTTTGCCGTGCCAGTCGGTACGCACCTTTGACTCGGTGTCCGGCCAGACCTTGAGTACCCGGCCAACCCTCTCTTCCCCGGCGAGATTCTTGAAGACGGAGCCGCAATTCGGATACTCCATCGGGTGCCGGGCGTGCCGGTAGTCGATATTGCGCTGGTGTACCGCTTTTGCTGCGTCGGCCGCTTGCGCGCTCGCCGGTTCCAGATCAAACCGGGCCGAGGCGACAATGGCGTTCCGCTGATGCTTGACCCAACTCTCGCGGTAAGCGAAGTCGAGATCCGAGTGGGACAACCGTTGGGTGCGGATGAGGCCGTTTTCGAACGTCAAAACCTCGGCGGAGCAGAGGCGTTGCTCGATTTCGCCGCCGAACGCACCGACGTTGCCTCGCACGCCGGCACCGACCGTCCCCGGCAACCCACCGGCCCATTCGAGTCCGGTTAGACCGCGCTCGAGCGCGCACAGGGCGAAATCGCTGAGGATCGCGCCGCCGAAAACCTCGATCTGCCCGTCTTCGACGCGCAGGATCGACGCACCGGCATTGGCCGAAATCCGGATGACGACGCCGTCGAAATAGCCGTCCGGCATGAGCAGGTTCGAGCCAAGCCCGACCACCATTAATCGCGACGGTCGCTCACGCTCCACGAAGTCGACGGCCCGCCGCAGATCGTCGGCGTCGTGAACTTCGAGCAGCGCCCGCACCGGGCCGCCGATGCGGTAGTAGAGCACCTTTGACAGCGCGACGTCGCGCGTCACTTCCAACGGTCCCCCTTGCCCCTACGAACCCAGAGTACGGCACCAGCGCGCGAACCAGTAGCTCGGTACGTCGCCGGATATTGCTCCATCGATCGTACCAAGTCGAGCGTCGCGCCGCCTGGGGCCGTATTCCGAGATCAATGGCTCGTGGGCGTTCAGTGGCAGTTTTGGAGATCTGGGTTCAGTGCGCCGGCAGACCGTGCGTGACAGCGGTGGTGCAGCGCTCGAATCGCCGCGAGTTCAGTCCGGCCAGTTCCGACCAGTAATGCCGGCGCATGATCCGACGTCTGGCCCGGCGGCGTGAGGCCAATAGCGACCCATTGACCGGGAGACGGCTGGTTCGTGTAGTACGCGCAGTCGCTTCCCTCCGGATGGTCGACCACCTGGTCATGGATGCGCCCCAGTGTTTGATCCTCGAAGAAACTCATGATTGGCTCCCCTGTCGGTTCATGAATGCATGTCACCATCACTGGATCCAATCATCGCCGTTATCCCGCGGGACGTCTTTGTCGTCCCGCAAACATCGCGCGTTATTGCCGAACAGGGAGGCTGGCTAATCGGCCGCAAGTGCAACCGCGGGCAGCACCTCGCGCAGCGCCAGACCGGTGTATGACGCATCGACCATGGCGACCTGTTCCGGCGTGCCGCTGGCGATAATTCGCCCGCCTGCATCGCCGCCCTCGGGTCCAAGGTCGATGATCCAGTCGGCGCACTTGATGACGTCGAGGTTGTGTTCGATTACCAGCACCGTGTTTCCAGCGTCGGTGAGGCGTTGCAGGACGCCAAGCAGGCGTTCGATATCGGCAAAATGCAGGCCGGTCGTCGGCTCGTCAAGAATATAGAGCGTCTTTCCGGTCGCGCGACGAGATCGGAAGAGCACACGTCTGAACTCCAGTCACCTTGTAATCTCGTA
>CALAGB010000517.1 GCA_937891245.1 uncultured Thermomicrobiales bacterium
GGGGGCTGATCCCGCCCGCGGATCGCGGTGCACCTTGAACAACCAACCATCATCCGGTAGAAATCAGCCGGGGGACTCATTACCGGGGGACGATCGTGATTCATCGGGTCACCGATTTCGCGGCATCGCGTCGTGGGAAATGGATTACGCTGGCGGTCTGGCTGATTGTCAGTGCGATCGTCACGCCGCTCGCGCCACAACTCTCCGAGGTCACGACCAACGACGAATCGTCGTTTCTGCCGAGCGGCGCCGAATCGACGCGCGTCGCCGCTCTGATCAAGCGTGATTTCCCAAGCGATGGGACACCGGCCATCATCGTCTTCCGCGATGCAGATGGGCTCTCGGAACGCGATCTGACGCAGGCCAAGCAGGTGAGCGATTGGCTGACCAGCGGCGCGGCCGGGGCGAATGTTCACGATGTCGTGTCGATCTATATAGTGCCCCAGGCTGCCGAGCAGCTGCAGTCGCCGGATCAGACGACGATGACGATGATCGTCAATATCACCGGCGAGCCGGCCGGTGACGCCTACACCGCGACAATCGAGCGAATTCGCGACTACACGGGCCAGTTCGATACTGGCCGTTTGCAGGTCAAGGTGAGCGGCCCCGGCGGTCTGCTGGCCGATCTGCTCAAGGTCTTTCAGCGCATCGATAGTTTTTTGCTGCTGGTCACGGCCGGCTTGGTGCTGGTGCTGCTTATCCTCATCTATCGCTCGCCGGTCGTCGCGTTCGTGCCGATCGTCAGCGTCGGCTGGGTCTTTAGTCTGGCGAGCGCGGTCGGCGCGTTGTTGGCGACGCATGCCGGCCTGCTCGTCAATGGACAGGCAACCGGGATCATGACCGTGTTGCTCTTCGGCGCCGGAACAGACTATTGCCTCTTCATCTCATCGCGCTACCGCGAAGAATTGATGCGGGTCGAAGATACGCACGAGGCGATGCAACGCGCGATGCGCGGCGTCGGCGAGGCGGTCGTCTCAGCGGCCGGAACGATTCTCATCGCCACCCTGGCGCTCTTGCTGGCGCTGCTCCGTTCGAACCAGGCGCTCGGGCCGCTGCTGGCCATCGCGATCGGCGTTATGCTGCTGGCATCGCTCACGCTCGTGCCGGCGATCCTGGCGATTCTCGGCCGGCGTGCATTCTGGCCGTTCGTACCGCGATTTGATCCGACCTGGGCGGCCACGGAACGTCATGGTATCTGGCCGCGCATCGCGGCGCTTGTCGCTCGGCGGCCACGCGTGGTGCTCGCCTCGACCCTGGCGCTCTTCGTCGTGCTAGCGCTCGGCACCTTCACCCTGCGTCAGGATTTCGATACGTTGTCGAGCCTGCCGTCGGGCACCGAATCGCGCGATGGCTTCGATCTCCTCCGTCAAGGTTTCCCGCCGGGAGACTTGGCGCCAACGGAGGCGTATGTCGTTTTTCCGAACGGTGCCTCGGTGCTCGATGCGAAGAATCTGCAGGCGGTCGACGCGATCACGCTGACGCTGAGCAATCAGCCCGGCATCAGTTCGGTCAGCGGGCCGAGCCAGCCGCTCGGCACGGCGGCGCCGGTCGGACCGGAGCGGATCGAAGACGCGATCAACACGCTTCCTGAGCAGACGCGAGAGAATATTCGGCAGCGTCAGTCGTCCGGAACCGGTGCCGGGATGGACGGAACGAGCGATCCCGCCGCGCCGATCCCACCCGAAGCCAACGCGGCGCTTCTCTATGCGGCCGCGCTCTCGCTCGTCTCGCCGGCCGGAAATGTCGCGCGCATCAATGTCACCTTCGACGAGAACCCCTATGGAATCGACGCGATCAACCGCATCCCAACACTCCGCGACGCGGCGCGCACAGCGGCAGCGAATGCGGGATTGCCGCCCGGCTCGGTGCTGATTGGCGGCCCGACCGCGACGAACTACGACACGAAGGTCGCCAACGATCGTGACGAGCGGGTCGTCCTGCCGCTGATTCTGCTGGCGATCGGAGTCGTGCTCGCGTTGCTGCTCCGCTCGCTGGTGGCGCCGCTCTACCTGCTGGCGACATCTGTGCTGACCTATTTCTCGACCCTCGGCATCTCGACGATCGTCTTTCAGGACCTGCTCGGCCATCAGGGGGTCGGCGCCAGTGTGCCGTTCTATCTCTTTGTCTTCCTGATCGCCCTCGGTGTCGACTACAACATTTATCTGATGGCACGTGTGCGGGAGGAGATGCAGCACGTCGGGCTGGAAAAAGGCACGGTGCACGCACTCACCCGAACCGGTGGGGTGATCACCTCGGCGGGGATCATCCTGGCGGGAACGTTCGCGGCGTTGATGACGCTCCCGCTGCAGGTGCTCTTCCAACTCGGCTTCGCGGTTTCGCTGGGCGTACTGATCGATACGTTTCTCGTGCGGAGCCTGACGGTTCCGTCGCTCGTCCTCCTCCTTGGACGTTGGAACTGGTGGCCGTCGCGGTCAGCCGGCGATTAGTCGTTCGCGACGATCGCGTGCCCGTGATCAACGGCCGGCTGATAGCCGAGCTGCAGCGATACCTCGTGAGCCGCGTCGAGGAGCATCCGAACGAGCTGTTCGATCCGCGCCTCTGAGATTCGGCTCACCGGGACGGAGAAATTGATGGTGCCGACGATCTGTTCTTCGTGATCGAAGAGCGGCGCGCTGATGCCGGTCGCGTCCTGATCGAGATCGCGCCGGCCGATGTGATAGCCCAACCGGCGGATCTCGCGGGTTTCCTCGCGCAAGGCATCCGGATCGGTCACCGTCCGCTCGGTGTAGCGCTCAAATCGGTTGCGTGTGAGAATCCGCTCGCGCCGCTCTTCCGGCATGAACGCAAGGATCAGCTTGGGCGAGGTGCCGGCGTTCCAGGGCATCCGCTGACCGAGCTGGGCAAAGACGCGCGTTCCTTGATGGCTTTCAACTAGATCGAGGCAGATCGGCCCATCATCGTCCGGTACGATTAGACGGGCTGATTCATCGGCACGCGCGACCAGATCTTCCAGATATGGGTGGACGATCCGGCGCAGATCGAGCTGCTGCTGCACCAGCATCCCCAGCTGAAAGAGACGGATGCCAAGGCGATAGCGCTTGGTTTGCGGATCGCGCAGCAGGTAGCCGCTCATTTCGAGCGTCGACGCGATGCGCAGCACCTGCGCCTTCGACATCTCCAGCTTGTTGCTCAGATCGGTCAGACGCAGCTCCGGTGTATCGCGCGTGAAGCAATCGAGGAGCTGAATCGCTCGCCCGACGCTTTCCAGATAGTAGGTCGGTCGTGAACTCATAACGCTCCCTCAAAATCCCCAATCTTTCCCACGTCGATTGGCGGCAGGCCGAAGACGAGTTCCGCGGCTTGTTCCACCGGGTGTTCGTTATTGACTTTTGCCGCTTGCGCCATTATAGTGAGAAGGTACCGCTAGCGCAATCGAATTTCGATTAGCGAAACTCAGTACATTTCGTTCACACAGCGGGGTGACCGAGCGAAAGGCATGAGGATGCGGATCCTATATATCTTCCCCAGAACGACTCCCGATCCGGCCGAGGCTGTGGCAGAACACGCCCGGCGGCGGGATATCTTGCAGTCGGCCGCCAACACGGGGACGACGGTCGACATCAAAGAACTCGAAGGCTGTCCACCAGCTATCGAGTCGTTGCGCGACGCCTATGCCGTCGCGCCGGGCATTATCGCCATGGCCGAATCGCTGCAGGATCAGTACGACGCGATGATCGTCGGTTGCTTCGGCGACCCGGCGGTCGATGGCGCCATCGAAGGAACGCGGATTCCCATCCTCGGCTGTGCGCTGCCGGCGATGGCAACCGCGCTGCTTCTCGGCGATCGCTTCGCCGTGCTCTCGCCCAGCGAAAGTTCGGCGGCGGAGGTGCACCGGCAGGTGCGCACCGCGGGTTTGCTCGAACGCTATGCCGGCGCAGTTGCGGTCGGGCTCGGGGTACGCGAGTTCGCGCTCGATCCGGAACGGACGATGGCGGTCGCCGTTGATGCCGGCCGCCGGGCGATGGACCTCGGTGCCGAGGTTCTTGTGCTCGGGTGCATGAGCCTCGCCTTCGCGGGTGTGAGCGATACCATGCAAGACCGGTTAGGTATTCCGGTCATCAACCCATTACGAACCGCGGTGCAATCCGCCGAAATGCTGGTGAACGCCCGGCTCACGCCGAGCCGCCGCTTCGCCGGGACCCGTGCCGGAGCGGAGCTGAGCGCGGTTCAACACTGACGGCGCCGCGCGGGGAACGAGTCGCGGCACAGGGAGCTACGGCGATAACGGCGCCGCGCCGTGATCGCTTGGGGAAAACGAGGAAACACCATGTCACTCGATGACATTCTCAAAGAGGTCTCTATCGACAACACCTGGAAGCATATCGAACACATTACCGAGACGATCCCGACCCGCCTGGCCGGGTCCGATAACTCGCAGCGGATGGCCGAGTACGCCGTCGAAACGTTCAACAAGGCTGGAATGGACACCAAGACGGACAAATTCCTCGGCCTGGTGTCGTTTCCGGAACCGGCCACCGTGCGCCTGCTCACACCGGAGCAGCGCGAGATCGTGGCGAACACGCTCGGCCATTCGGCCTCGACCGACGGCATTGAGGGCGAACTGATCTACGTTGGATCCGGCGCCGAATCGGATTACGAGGGGAAAGACGTTCGCGGCAAGATCACGCTGTCGGAACTTTCCTATTCACCGGCCAGGCACGAAAAGGCGTACATCGCCTGGAAGCATGGTTCAACCGCCCAGATCATGATGAACTGGGGCGATGAGACGAATACCGCCGTCCCCTTCGGCTCGATGAAATCGGCCTGGGGCAATCCGACGCCAGAAACGCTCGAAACCGAAATGCCCGATATCCCCTGCGTCGGCATCGCGCGGACCGAGGGCCTGCGACTGAAGGAACTCTGCCAGCGCGGCACGGTGAAGGTTTGGCTCAACGCCACCGCTGACAACGGCTGGAAGCCGCTGACGATGACGACGGCCGAGTTCGACGCCCAGCGTGGCCGTCAGTTCCTGCTCCTCGGCGGTCATATGGATTCCTGGCCGGGACCACAGGCGACCGACAACGCGGCTGGCGACGCCTGCATCATGGAGCTATCGCGCGTCTTCCAGAATCATCGTGACGAACTGCCGCGCGGTATCGTTTCCGGCCTCTGGATGGGCCACGAGACCGGCACCATGATCTCGTCGAGCCGCTTTGCCGACCTGAACTGGGATCGGCTGCGCAGCTCCTGCATCGCCTACATGCAGATCGATCAGCCGGCGATCACCGGCTCCTCAACCTTCCACCTGCACACGACCGATGACATGCAGCAGTTCGCGGTTCGCGCGACGCGCGAAATCGTCGGCGATATGCCGATCCACTGGCAACGGCAGCAGAAGAACGGCGATTCCTCGTTCTTCGGCGTGGGGCTCGCCTGTGTCTCCGGCGAGATGTCGTACACCGATGAGGAAATCCAGCGCACCGCGCTGGCGATGCTCGGCTGGTGGCACCATTCGATCGAGAACACGATTGACAAACTCGATAAAGAGAAGCTGGCGTTGCACCTGCGGGTCTACGCCAACTGGATGTGGGGCCTGCTGACGAACCCGGTGCTGCCGTACGAATACCGTCCGATCGCCGAGCGCTTCGCCAGCCGTCTCAGCGAATACAACCAGAGCAGCATTCCGGGGATTGATTTGGCGAGCGTCGTCGATCGCGCCCGTGATTTCGAAGGGCTGGCGGCACAACTCGACGCGCAGTCCAACAGCTGGCGCGAACGCGTCCTCAATGGCGGAGACGAGGATAGCAAGCGCGCGGCTGACCTGCTCAATCAGATCCAGTTGCGTCTCTCGCGCATTCTGGTTCCGATCGCCTCAACCGCGGTCGGGCCGTACGGGCAGGATCGCTACGGGCATGCCTGGCAGACGCAAATGATTCCATCGCTAGTGCCGTATCCGACCGTCGCGGGGTACGATCGGAGTTCCGAGGAGTTCCAGACGTGGTGGGTGGCGATGATTCGCGCCCGTAATCGTGTGGCGGACGCACTGGAATTGGCGAGCAATGAATTGCGTGGCGTTCTCGACCAGCTCCAGTAACGCGGCGCAACGCCCAACGTTGGTTGTTGCCCATGAGGAGGAACGGTAAAAACATGGATCTCTACGATCGAATTCGGAAGAACAGTACGATCTCGCGTCGTTCATTACTCCGTGTCGGAGGATCCCTGGCCCTTGCGGTGCCGGCCGTCGGTCTGCTGGCGGCCTGTGGTGGCGGCTCTGACAAGACCGCGACGAGTGCCGGGGAAAGCACCAGCACCTCGGAATCGACGGCTGCGAGCACGCAGCCGTCATCATCCGGCTCACCAGCGGCGACCTCGGGCGCCTCACCGACCAGCGGCACGCCAACCGGCTCCAGCTCGGGTTCCGGGAATGTCGCCGGACCGAAGGACGTCGGCATGGTGCCCGAGGGCGCCAAGCCGGGTGGGACGCTCACCGTTGCCATCGGCACCGACATTTCCAGCTTTGAACCGCAGGAGACGACCGAAACGTCATCCACCGGCGTACGCGTCAACCTCTACGATCCACTCGTCTGGATCGAGAACCAAAAGTGGCAGGTCATTCCCTGGCTCGCCTCGAAGTGGGACATCTCGGATGATGGTCTCACCTACACCTTCACCCTGATCGACAAGCCGGTGAAGTTCCACGACGGCACGCCACTCACCACCGACGCGATCAAGAAGACGTTCGAACGCTTGCTCAACGAGAAGACGGCGACGGCGGCCGGCATCAACTTCGTCGGTATCCTGCAGACGGTCGATGTCGTAGATGACAAGACGGCCAAATTCACGCTTGCGAAGCCGTTTGCCCCCTTCTTGACGCGCATGGGGTACAACTCGGCCGCGATCATGAGTCCCGATGCCATCGAGAAGTACGGTAAGGACTACGGTAGCCACGCCATCGGCACCGGCCCGTACAAGTTCGTCGAATACCGTAAGGGTGATCACGCGACCTTCGAGAAGAACCCCGACTACTGGAACGGCGACGTTTACTACGACAAGATGATTTACAAGATCGTTCCTGAGGACGCCTCGCGCTCGACGCTGGTCCAGACTGGCGAAGCGCAAGTCGCCGACCGCATCCCGCCGGTGCTCGCCAAGGCGCTGGAAGGGAACGAGAACGCCGGGATTCGAATTGACAAGACGTCGCGTTACGTCTTCATGCTGCTGAATACAACTCGTGCACCGATGAGCGATGTCAAGGTTCGCCAGGCGGTCAACTACGGCGTCGACAAGAAATCGCTGGTCGACAACATCCTCAAGGGCTACGGCGAAGTGCCGAATGCACCGATCCCGACCGTGGCGCAGTACGCCAAGGAGCAAGAGCCATACACCTATGATGTCGACAAGGCGAAGAGCCTCCTCGAGGAGGCCGGCATCAAGGCTGGCACGCCACTCACCATCTGGACACCGCAAGGACGCTACGTTGGTGACAAGGACATCGCTACGGCGGTGCAAGGGATGATGAAAGAGCTCGGGTTCGAGCCGACGGTGCAGGTGTTCGGCGACTTCCCGACCTACCTGAAGCAGCTCGACAACTTCGACTGTGACATGGCGATCCTCGGCTGGGTTTCGCCCGATCCCGATGTCGGGCTGAACAACGTTTACTCCGGGGATCTGGCTGGCAAGTTCCCGAATAACGGTTCGTACAAGAACCCGAAGGTCGACGAACTGCTCGACCAGGCGGTGGAATCGACCAGCGACGAGGAGCGCGCCGATCTCTATGGACAGGCGCAGACGTTGATCTGGCAGGATGCGCCGGTCGTTTGGTTGGACTGGCAGCAGAACTTGACCGGCGTCAGCAAGAAAGTTGTTAACGTCTACGACGACCTGCAAGAGGTCCTGATCGTACGATTCTCGGGTTTCAAAGCCTGATCCGTTCGGCGCGCCGTCGCCGGCCAGTTTGGCTGGCGACGGCGCGCCCTTCACCTTGGTTGTCCCGTACTTGTTGAAGCGGAGCGCTCGTGCTTGCTTACACACTCCGTCGGCTGATCATGCTGGTGCCGATCCTCTTTGGTGTCTCGGTGCTTGTCTTCATGATGTTGCATCTGACCCCTGGCGACCCGGCGCGCCTCATCGCGGGTCCGATGGCGACGCCCGAGCAGGTTGAGGATATTCGCACGATGCTCGGATTGAACGACCCGCTCTACGTGCAGTACTACGATTACATGAGCCGGCTGCTGCATGGTGATCTCGGGCAGTCGGTGATTACACACGATGCCGTCACCTCCGAACTCGCGCCGCGTTTCATCGCCACTGCCCAGCTCTCCGGTGCGGCGATGATCGTTGCCGTGGTTGTCGGCATGACGTTCGGCATCATTTCGGCGACGCGTCAGTACAGCCTCGTCGACAACATTCTGAGTGTGCTGGCGCTCTTCGGCCTCTCAACACCAGCCTACTGGCTTGGTCTGATGCTCATCCTGCTCTTTAGCCTGAATTTCGGATGGTTCCCGGCTGCCGGACGCGGCGGCATATCGCATTTCGTCCTGCCGACGATCACGCTGTCGTTGTTTGCCATGGCGACCGTGGCGCGCATGACGCGTGGTTCGTTGCTCGATGTGTTAAATCAGGACTACGTACAGGCGGCGCGCGCGAAGGGATTGAGCGAATCGTTCGTTCTCATCCGGCACGCGCTGAAAAACGCGCTCATTCCGGTCATGACCGTCGTTGGCTTGCAAGTTGGACAGCTTTTGAGCGGCGCGGTGCTTACCGAAACCGTCTTCTCCTGGCCGGGAATCGGGCGCTTCCTTGTCGACTCGATTGAGGCGCGTGACTTCCCGATCGTGCAGGGGGGGGTACTTCTGACGGCGGTTGTATTCGTGGTGGTAAACCTGATCGTCGATCTGCTCTATGGCGTCGTCGATCCACGGATACGTTACTCATGAGTGGGACGCGGACGGTTCCGTCCGACGCGGCACTCCAGGCGTTCGGCAGCAGTCGACTGTCGCGCGGTCGCGGACCGCTGAAGCGCTTGCTTCGGAACCGGGCGGCCGGTGTCGGGGCAGTCATTATCTTGGTCATCGTGCTGGCGGCGATCCTGGCACCGTTGATCGCGCCGGATGATCCGTATAAGCAGAATCTCGTTGACAGCCTGCAAGGCCCGAGCGCATCGCACCTCTTCGGAACCGATAGCCTCGGTCGCGATGTGTTGAGCCGGGTCATCTATGGTGGGCGCATCACCATTCCCGTCTCGATGGCCGCGGTGATTATCGCGCTGCTCATTGGCGTGCCGATCGGACTCGCCTCGGGTTACTGGCGTGGCTGGACCGATACGATCATCATGCGGCTCACCGATATTCTGCTCGCGTTCCCATCACTTTTGCTGGCGATGGCGATTATGGCCTCGCTCGGAGTCCATCTTTGGACGATCAGCGTGGCAATCGCCATTACCTCGATCCCAATCTACGTGCGACTGGTGCGCGGCGAAGTGCTGCGGCTGCGCGATCGCGAGTTCGTCGATGCCGCGCGCTGTATTGGGGTGGACGATCGGACGATTATCTTCCGGCATATTCTGCCGAACGGACTCAGCCCGATCATCATCCAGGCGTCGCTCAATGCGGCGCTCGCAATTCTGAACGTCTCAGCGCTCTCGTTTATCGGCCTCGGAGCGCAACCGCCTTCGC
>CALAGB010000518.1 GCA_937891245.1 uncultured Thermomicrobiales bacterium
GCGATAGACGCTAGCGATGGCGTTCGACGCCGATCTGCTGGCACATGTCGAGGACCGGGCATGTCGAGCACTTCGGCAGGGTGCCGGTGCAAATGTGTTTGCCGAACGGCACCAGGAGTCGATTGAGGTCGATCCAGAGATCGCGCGGCATCTTCGCTTCGAGCGCCGCGCTGGTGCGCTCGGGTGTTTTCTCCTCGACGTAGCCCCAGCGGTTCGTGATGCGATGGACATGAATGTCGACCGCGACGCGCGGCTGGCCGCAGGCGATCCCCAACACCAGATTCGCGCACTTGAGGCCCACGCCCTTGAACGACAGGAGCGTATCGGCGTCGCAAGGAAGTTCGCCATCAAACTCGGCGAGGGAGCGCTCGGCGATCACCCGAATCTGCGGCGCTTTCGATTCATGAAACGACGACGCGTGGATGAGCCGGTCGATCTCGTCCACATCAAGGGCCGCCATTTCCTTCGGCGTGCGGGCACGCTGAAAGAGCCCACGAGCAACGACAAGGCTAACCTCGTCGCGCGTCCGAATCGAGATTATGCAGGCGATCAGCTGTTCGAATGGCGAATCGTGGCCATCCTGCGCAAGCTCGAAGAGCATCGCCGGAGAATACGGACGAATCGCTTCGTCAATACGTTGCATGGCGGTCTCGAGATCGAACGGACGTTTTCCCATCGCTGTGCGCCTCATTCCCGTAGCGGCCGCGTCAACCGTGCGACGGTTATCGCAAGCGGCGATCCCACCAGTTCGCGGTATGATGCCGTATGATCTCTCTATCACTCCGTTGTTTATTATCATGCGCCGCGAACGCGACTAGAGGAAGGGACTCCGATCTTGGCTGAGCACGATACCAGTCAGTTGAACCGTCACCGGCCGCTCAAGGTCGGGGTGATCCTGCCGCACTGGGAGGCGGGCATGAGCGGCAAGACGCCCGGCTGGTCGGATATCACCGAGATGGCCACCCTTGCCGAAGATATCGGCGCTGATTCACTCTGGCTCGTCGACCACTTCCTCAACCCGTATACCTACCGCGGCGAAGATAAGATCCAGGGGTTTTGGGACTGCTGGACGGTCCTCCCGGCACTCGCCGCCACGACTAAACGGGTCGAGCTTGGCACCCTCGTCACCTGCACCGGCTACCGCAATCCCGCATTGCTGGCGAAGATGGCGGATACGGTCGACGAAATCAGCGGCGGACGGCTCATTCTGGGCATCGGCGCCGGCTGGAAAGAGTATGAATATCGCGCGTTCGGCTACCCCTTTGATCACCGTGTCAGTCGCTTCGAAGAAGCGATCACCATCCTTCACGGACTCTTGCATGATGGGGAAGTCGATTTTCACGGCACGTACTACACAGCAGACGAATGCGAGCTGCGACCACGTGGTCCGCGCCCCGACCGGCTGCCGATCATGGTCGGTTCAACCGCACCGCGCATGCTCGGCCTGACGGCACGATTTGCCGATTCTTGGAACCGCTGGCTCGTTTATGACCGGAGCCATCCCGATCAGATTCCGGCGGCCCGCGCCAAAGTCGATGCCGCCTGTACCGCGGCCGGCCGCGACCCGGCAACGCTCGAACGCACCGCATCCATCCAGCTCGACTTCAAAGGCACCGCTGATCCGCAGGCAAGCGGGAAACAGGCGCTTTGCGGCAGCCCCGAGGAGATGGCAGCCACGATGCGCGCGTTCGCCGACGAGGGAATTACCCATCTGCAGGTGATGCTCCGGCCGAATCTGCCGCAGGCGATTGAACAGCTGGCCGGGGTGCTGGAAATTCTCGATCGCGGTTAGAATCCGTCGCCAAACGCGGCCGAGAGGTTTGACGCGCCGCCCCTTTGCCCGCTATACTAGCGGGCGGATATGGTCGCGCAGAACGTGCGTTCACCACTGCGGGCCTTCCACCAATGACCGTGGGGGCATAGCTCAGCTGGGAGAGCGCTACAATCGCACTGTAGAGGTCGGGGGTTCGAATCCCCCTGCCTCCACCACGGCTCACTGTTCATCGCACTCGCTACGCCAGTAGCTTCGTACGATTGATTTTTTCTCGGTACCATCGTTCGTAGCCGCGTTCGATACTCTCACGCCACCCGGCGTCGCCTGTTCTAAGGCGTACGCGCGCTACCGTGACGCCCACTTCCGTTTAGGGAGTTCCGACCTAACGCCCGAGAGGGGGCACTCATGGATAAACCCAAGTTCCAGCTGATCGGCCGACGGCCCGACCGGCGCGATACTCTGTTGTTTCGCGATCGTAAGGGGCGACACTTTATCCGCCCGTCATGCGGTTCCAAACTGGTCCGCGTAACGACACGCGATGCACAAAGTATCGTACGGCAGTACTCCTATAACTCTGTGCTTGATGGTGTCTGGCGCACGGAGACGGACGCGGCGGGACTTGAATGCCCGGTCATCTTCCCAGACGATGTGTTCACGGCGGAAGCCACCGCGGAGTAGCGTTCGACCATCATTGAGACACACGACAATGCCCCGGTTCAACCGGGGCATCGCCATATCGTTCAGGTTCTTGCCGGCGTTATGACGCCGGTTGCGGTCGCATCCGGGGAGGCGTGGCCGTCTCCGGTCGCGGCTCGACATCCTTTTCTTTATCGGACGCCTTCTCATCGCGATTCCCCGAGCTGGCCGGCATAACCGCCGGGCCGTGCAGCGTCGGCATCGGTCGAGGATCGTCGAAGAGCGCTTCGATTTCGGAACCGTCGATCGTTTCCTGCTCCAGCAGCAGCATGGCGATCGCCTCCAGCTTGTCCATGTGCGTCGTCAGCACATCTTTGGCGCGCAGGTAGGCGTCGTCAACCAGATCGTGAACTTCCTTATCGATCTCGTAAGCGACCTCGTCGCTGTAATTGCGCTCCTGGCTGATCTCGCGGCCGAGGAAGACGAGTTCTTCCTTGCGACCGAAGGCGAGCGGCCCAAGCTTCTTGCTCATGCCGTATTCGGTCACCATCCGTCGGGCCAGGCTCGTCATCCGTTCGATGTCGTTGGCGGCGCCGGTCGAGATCTCCTGGAAGATCAACTCTTCGGCAACATGACCACCCATGAAGACCGCCAGTTGATCTTCAAATTGCTTCTTGGTCCAGAAGAACCGATCGACATCGGGCAGCACCCGGGTATAGCCGCCCATCATGCCGCGCGCCACGATCGAAACTTTGTGCACCGGATCGGAGTACGGCAGCATGCGCGCGACCAGCGCGTGACCCGCTTCGTGATAGGCGGTCATCAGCCGCTCGCGCTCACTGATGACACGGCTCTTGCGCTCCGGTCCAGCGATGACGCGATCGATCGCCTCGGTAAGCTCGCGGTTGCCGATCGTCTTCTTGTTCCGCCGCGCCGCCAGAATAGCGGCCTCGTTGACGAGATTTTCAAGATCGGCGCCCGAGAAACCGGGCGTCTGGCGCGCCAGGACGTTGAGGTCGACTTCGCTTTCCAGCGGCTTGCCACGCGAGTGGACCGAAAGAATTGCCAGGCGACCGGAAATATCCGGGCGATCGAGCACGACCTGCCGGTCGAAGCGGCCCGGTCGCAGCAGCGCCGGATCGAGCACGTCAGGCCGGTTGGTGGCGGCGATGATGATGACGTTGGTCGAGCTATCGAAGCCGTCCATCTCGACCAGAATCTGATTCAGCGTCTGCTCACGCTCGTCGTGACTCCCACCCAGTCCGGCACCACGTTGTCGACCAACCGCATCGATTTCGTCGATGAAGACGATGCAGGGTGCGTTGCGCTTGGCCTGGTCGAAGAGATCGCGTACGCGGCTGGCGCCGACGCCGACGAACATCTCGACGAATTCGGAACCGCTGATGCTGAAGAAGGGCACGCCCGCTTCGCCCGCCACGGCGCGTGAGAGGAGGGTCTTACCGGTGCCCGGAGGGCCGACCAGCAACACACCGCGCGGAATCCGCGCGCCGAGCGAGGGAATCTTTTCGGGGTACTTCAGAAATTCGACGACCTCGGCAAGCTCTTCCTTCGCCTCTTCAACCCCGGCAACATCCTCGAAGGTGACGGTCGGCTTGCTGCCGGTGAACATACGTGCACGGCTCTTGCCGAACGACATCGCCTGGTTATTCGAGCCTTGTGCCTGCCGCATCATGAAGATGAAGATACCGACGATGAATAACATCGGGATCAAGATACTGAACGCGCTCAGCCAGCTCCCCCAGGAGCTACCGCCGTTTGCCTTGACTTCAACTTGATCGGGATTAATGCCGAAATAACTCAACGCCTTCCAGACATCGATGTCTCCGGGTGGAAGGCGGGTAACTCGTGTTTGATCGCTACCGATGTAATGGACCGTAATCTCGCTGGAGCCTTCTTTGGTGTCGAGTTCGTGGACTTTGCCGGCCTTGATGTCAGCGGCAACTGCATCGAAGTTGACCTGCTGCGGGCCGCCACTTCCGTTGAGCCACGTGTACCAGATGGCGACAACCGCGATGATCAGGACGATCCATACGAAGCCGTTGCGCAACCATTTGTTGTCTGTCATCCATTACTCTCCGACCGCGCCGTCCGGTTATCTTCTCCCTGCTAAGAGAACCACGATCACGCGGGCTCGACAGGTATTACCAGATTATAGCAGACCGTTCCGTAAAGCCGGCTCTCACGCAGTGCCACTGATGTCCGGTGCGCAGACCGCAATAAACGGAAGATTTCGGTATTTCCCCGCGTAATCGAGCCCGTAGCCGACGACGAACTCATCGGGAATCTCAAACCCCACCCAGTCCGCTTCGATCGCCACCGAACGCTCGCGCTCTTTCTTTAGCAGTGCAACGATTCGGATGTCGGCCGGTTTTCGTCCGCGCAACACCTCGACCAGGTAGTTGAGGGTCAAGCCGCTGTCGATGATGTCTTCGACGATCAGAATGCGACGCCCTTCGATCGAGCGATCGAGGTCTTTGAGGATGCGCACGACGCCGGTCGTATTGGTGGCGTCGCCGTAGCTGGAGACGGCCATAAAGTCGACGCGCAAGGGTACAGCCATGGCCCGTGACAGATCGGCCATGAACATGAAACCGCCGGTGAGAACACCGATCAGCAGCGGAGGACGGTCGGCATAGAACGCCCCGATTTCGCGACCGAGTTCCCCCACACGGGCTTGTAACACGTCCTCATTGATCAGAATCTTCTTGAGTCCGGAATGTAGCTTAATCGACTGAAGCGTGCTCGCCATCCCGCTGTGCATCTTGCGCCTTTCTCATCAGCCGCGCTGTCAGGCGAGAGTGTACATCTTCGAAGTGGGGTGTCGAGACGCCGCCCACCCAGCGAACGTCATCGTCGTGCACAAGCAGTGGCAGCCGGTCTCTCAGTAATACCGGCACTTTGCGATCGACGAGCCAATCTTGCAACCTCCGGTGCCGGCCATCCGGCAGCCGCTGCCGATCACCCGGCCGACGCGTGCGCAACACCCATCCAGGGCTGTCGCATCCAACCTCGATCTCAATCACCCAGAATGGCCCGACCGGCACCGTCATTGATCGCTCGATCGCGATGGTTGTGTCCGATGCCAGCTCCGGCATTTGATACTGCCGCCGAAGCTCCGCTTCAAACCGATCGTTCGGCCCGATGAGCAGCGCATCGTAGTCAACAAGTGCCGAGACGCCCTGGCCGATTTCGATCCGACGACCAGCCGCACCATCGAGCGCCGCCTTCCACACCGCGTCGACGCGCTCGCGGTTCAATTCGATACCGCTGGCCACCGCGCGTACCGCGAGCAGAACGATCCGTCGCTGCAAAGCCGCGGGCTGATCGCGGAACGCGCCTCGCTCAAGCCAGATCGAGTGCTCGCTTCTCCGAGAACAGGCAGTGAAGGCCGCAAAAGCCAGATCGCTTAGCAGATCGGCGTCATCCGCCAGCAGATCAGCGTTGCGCGCGATTGATGCGCTCGCGCCCGGCACGATCCGTTCGAGCGTCGGAATCAATTCATGCCGAACGGCGTTGCGCCGGAAGCGCGGATCGGCGTTCGATTCATCGACGACGGGCACCAGCCGATGCTGGGCCGCGTAGGCTTCGATTTCGCTGCGACGAACCGAGAGGAGTGGGCGGAGTAGCTTGATCGTCAGGTGAGCCGAGCCGGCCGGGTCGAGCGGCACGGTCCGCTCTGAGATCAGCCGCATGCCGGCAAGTCCGTCAGGGCCGGCGCCGCGCGCCAGGCGCAGGATTACGGTTTCAACCTGATCGTCGCGGTTGTGGCCGACCGCGACCCATTCGCAGCTCCACGCCGTTGCCGCCTGAGCAAAGGCCGCATAACGCGCGGCTCGCGCCGCGGCCTCCACACCCTGCCCGTGCGTCACACGCCAGGCATCGACATCGACGGGAATCACTTCCAGCGGGAACGCCAGCGCGTGAGCGATTCGCTCAACCGCCCGCGCATCCTCGGCAGAGGCCGGGCGCAAACGGTGGTCGACATGCACGAGGAGCAGGTCGGGGCCATCGCCGAGTTCGCGAAGTCGCACCAGTAGATGCGTCAGTACCTGTGAGTCAATGCCGCCCGAAAGGCCGACAACGAGCCGATCGCCCGTCCCCAGACCGGCCATGCGCAACGCGTCACGCACAACCTCGATCATCTCGTGGCGTCGCCGGGTCACGCGTCACCACGACTCGCGCAGCCAGTATTCGTCGTCAAGCGGCGCTTCGACGAATTCCAGGCGCACGCTCATCAGATCGGCCTCTTTGATGAAGCGCGCCAGGCGATTCGTGTCGTAGTAGAGTCGGTCCGGCTTGGTCGCCAGCAGCACATCGATGTTGCGCTTCCAGATCGCGCTGCGCAGCGAACGAAGTTCCAAGCGCTCGTCATCCTGGCCAACGTTCGCTTCATGATAGACCTGTGTAATCAGGTAACCATGCTTCTCGGCGTGCTTCCGACAGCTTTCTTCCTGCTTGGCGACATCGGTGATGACCTCGCCCTTTTCGTTGAATTCGTTTCTCGTGTAGATCGCCGCGCGCATCGGCATCGGATCGCTCCTTTGTGGCGAGTGGCCGCGGTCGTCATAGCTGGCGGCATCGGCGGCGGCACCCGATCGTGTTCGGGTCAGTGTTCAAGCACGTACGCTGACCACGGCTGGACGTACGATCGCTCATAGCGAATCTTGAGCGGGATGCGCGTCACGACCCGCCGATTGAGCGATACTTCGAACCAATAAACACCTTCATCAGTAATATCCATCGACACGTTCGAGACGAACGTTGCTCGATGGTCGTCACCCTTGAGTCGAATGACCTGCGACACCGCATCAAGCCGCGTTCCGGCCGGCTCGATCGGTACGACCGACAGGGTGTGGTCGCCGGCGGCCTTGCCCGAGGCAAACTGGATGGCGAGACTGCCCTGGAAGCGGAAGGTCGGCATCTTTTCCGGAGCATCCGGGCTATCGGTTCCGGCGACCAGCTGTTCCAGCACGTTCATCACACTGAACGAGCCGTACTGATCCTGCTGCGCCCGCTCACACAGCACCGCCATCAACAAGTACGGACCACCGCTCGCTGCCATGCATTCCTCCGCGTTCTTGGGCCGCGTCCGGCACGCCGCCGCTCGATTCCCGCAGGGGTTATAGCATCCGGGCACGTTTTCGGCAGCACGTAGAGCGGCTACGCCTTCTAGAGGTCGGCCGAGCGGAACGTCTCTTCGACCGCCCGCACGACGGTCTCCAGCTCGTCGCTGGACATCGGTGTCGAGAGGCACCCGAAGCCACCTGAGCCGATGAAGATGCCCTGGTTCAACAGTTCCCAGTGCAATGCGGCGGCACGTTCCGACTGCTCGTGATTCAGATGTGCCGAACGATAATCGCTGAGCGGAGCGCGCGTCGGAACAAGCCGGAAGAGCGAGCCGGCGCCGGTCACCTGCCATTCGACCTCCGACAGGCGAATGACATCGCTCAGACTTTCGCGCAACTGTTCACCATCTCGGTTCAGCCGCTCGAAGACGTCCGGTGTCAGCAGTTCCATCGCTTTCAGACCGGCCGCCATCGTAACCGGATTGCCATTGAATGTGCCACCATGCGGCACGAGCGGACCGTGGTCGGCGGCGTCGAACACGGCCATCACCTCACGACGCCCGCCGATCGCACCGACCGGAAACCCGCCCCCGATAATCTTAGCGAGTGTCGTCAGATCCGGTTTGAAGCCGTAGGCGCCCTGCGCGCCGCGATAATCGACGCGGAATGAGATAACTTCATCCGAGATCACCAGGATCCCAAGCGCGCGACATTCGTCTTGTAGCGCGGAAATGAACTCCGGCGAGGCGGGCACCAGTCCCACGCGCGACGGCATGACATCAACGAGGACCGCCGCCAGGCGATCCTGATGCTGGCGCAACAGCGCACGGGTTTCATCGATGCGGTTAAACGGCAGCACGACGACATCGTCGAGCACCGCTTGCGGAACGCCGACCGCATACGGCGTCGATACCGGCGCGTCCGGTTCGCCCCAACTGTCCGGAGAGGACGCCAGGCTCACTTCGACATAGTCGTAGGCCCCATGATAGGCACCCTCGAACTTGGCGATGCCTGGCTTGCCGGTGAACGCACGCGCTGCCTTGACCGCCATCATCACCGCTTCGGTGCCGGAATTGACGAACCGGAGCTGGTCGACCGCCGGCAGCCGCTCACAGAGCAGCTTTGCCAGCTGAATTTCGGCATTCGTCGGAGCCGCGAAGGCGGTGCCGCCGCGCATCGCGGCGATCGCGGCAGCTTCGACCTCAGGATGTGCATGCCCATGAATCAATGAGGTGTAGTTATTGATGACGTCGAGGTAGCGGTTGCCGTCGACGTCATAGAGGTAGGCTCCTTCACCATGGTCGACGTAGACCGGATGCGGCTTGTAGTAGACGGTCAGCCGCGAGTTTCCACCCGCCAGGACTTCTCGCGCAGTTTCATAGAGGCGACGTGACTCGGCGTAGCGCTCAACGGCATTGATCGTCGATGAACTGGAGGACATGCAATCCACCTCCCATATTCATTTCAGGACGAAACCATCCCCACACTACACCGAATACGCCGGAATGTCAGCATCCGATGCGAAACAGCGCGACGCCGCCGTTAAGATTCGGGCTCAGCAGATCGATTACGACCGCGTTCACAGCGTCGTTTCGGCGCCAGCATGGCGAAGCGTGGCAAAGCGGCCGCACACGGGACTGCTTTTCCGACGATCTGGTGGAACGAAACATGTGAGGTGAAGCGTCATACGAAGGCTGTACTGCCATCGCGTCTACAGGTCGTGGATGGTTTGAACCGAACAGGAAGGATCGTTTTTCGTGGTGCAAATTACCGACCGGGCGATGGACCAGCTCGAATTCATGCGCGATCAGAGCAATCTGCCGGAGGGCCAGGGCGTTGCCCTGACCCCACGTGAAGGCGGCAAGCTCGGCTTCACAGCCGCGACGCCGGATCAGTCGGACGAAGTGATCGAGCGTAATGGTGCACCGGTCATGATCATCCCCAGCGAACTGATCGAGCCGCTGCAATCCGTCGTCATCGACTACATCGATACCCCCGAGATGCAGGGTTTCACCCTGAACCCAGAAACCCCGGCGTAAGAGGCCGGGGAGAGGGGCTGAAGGTGAAGTCGAGTGCGTTTCTGAGCGCATTTGCATAGATAGGCCGCAGACGCGCGACAGCCGTC
>CALAGB010000519.1 GCA_937891245.1 uncultured Thermomicrobiales bacterium
AAATCCGCAGGGCTCCATAGACGAAGTCCACTAAAGGGACTGAGTATGCGTACGTTCGCTGTTAACTCAACCCCTTCAGTGGGTTTTGTCTCTTGAGCCCGGGCATTTATTCCCGGGCGAGCGTCGGGCGCGACATTGTCCATCGGCACGCCAACAACGCTCCCTTGGAGGTCGAACCCCCGTTACCCCTCCGCCCCGTTCTTCGTCGGGTAGGCGCCGCGGGTGGGGGCGTCGGCACCGTGGAGGCGGACGCCGTAGACCAGCCAGGGACGCGCTTCGCGCAGCGAGTCGGGGCTGCCGACGAGCATCAGCATGTCACCATGCTCCAGCACGGTGTCGCCGTGCGGCACGACAAGCTCCCCACCGCGCTGGACACCGAGCACCAACGCATTGCCGGGCAGCCCGATTGAGCGGAGGCGGCGGCCGGCCAGCAGCGGATTACTGAGCGGCACGTCGAGCAGTTCCACTTCACCGCTCTTGTCGGTCAGCATGTTGAAGGCGGACGGGAAGTTAAGCGCGCCTTCCAGGCTGAGCGCCGTCGCCATCACCGGCTGCACGACGCGTACACCAAGCGCTTGCAGTTCGCGCACCTGCTCCGGATCGTCCGCTCGCGCGATGACGTCGGGAATCTGAAAGCGCTCGTGGGCGATGCGACAGACATCGAGCACGGCTCCGGGCGTTTGCGAAACGGCCACGAGCGCACGGGCTGTCTGCGCGCCCGCCGCTTCCAGCACGTCGACATCCGACGGCTTGCCGGCGATCGCACAAAAACCTTTCTCTTTCAGATGCTCCAATTGCTCCAACGAATGGCCAAGAAAGGTGACACGCTCACCGGCAGCACGCACGCGCTCGCCGAGCAAGACCGCCAGTTGATTGGTGCCAACCACGATAACGCCATCGCGCCGCGTCGCCTCCCGGTGCGGCAAGATGAGTGAAAAGAGGAAGGGCGAGACGATGCAGGTGATGATGGCAACCAGGATGATCGCGGAATTGACCGCCGCCGAGATGATGCCGAGATCAAGGGCAATCGCCGCCGCCGCCACGGTTAGCGACAGCTGCGAGGTGAGGAGGACGATGGCGGCGGCGGTTTCACGCCAGGGGAAGAGCGCGCGGAACGACCCAACCGCAATGATCCGGATCACGTACGCCGAAATCACCAGGATCGGCACGAGCAGCAGCCCGTGCCTGGAGCCGAAAAGCGCACGTATATCGAAGCGTTCGCCGACCATGATGAAGAAGATCGGGATAAAGAACCCGTAGCCGATGGCGTCGAGCTTGCCGCGTAGCTGTGATTCATAACCGGGGCTCATCAGGCTGATAATCGCGCCGGCCAGGAAGGCGCCGAGAATCACTTCGACGCCCAGCGATTCCGCCAGCACGACCCAGGCAACCATCAGGGCAAACGCGCCGCGCACCTGGATCTGCGCCGTCGCGTGCGACAGCTGATCGATGACGCGATTCAAGCCAGGGACATGCCGCGCCCACTGGCCGATCTTGGCCGCCACCGCAAAGACGAGCGCCAACACGACAAAGAGAAGCAGATCGAGGCCGAAGCCTCGGCTGATGACGGCGATCACGATGCTGAGCAACAAGAGCGTGGCGAAATCGCTGATGACCGAGGCGATCAGCAGTGTCTGGCCGTAGAGCGTGACAACCAGTTCACGCTCTTTGAGCACCGGCAGCACCACGCCGAGTGAAGTGGCGCTCAGAATCAGGCCCATCAGGACCGGGCTGCGCGTCAGCCCGGCCGCATGCAGCCCATAGCCGATCGCGACCGCGAGCACGACTGTCAGGCCGAAACTGATCGAGGCAAGCGGCACCGGACGTTGCCAGCGCGGACGATCGACGTCGCCCTCTCGCTCGCGGGTCAACGCGCGGAAGTCAACCTCCAAACCGGAGAGGAACATTAAAAAGACGAAGCCGAACTGTGCCAGGAAATCGATCGTCTGATTCGTCGTAATGAGGTTGAAGCCGCTCTGCCCAACGACGATACCGGCCAGAATCTCGCCGACGACGATCGGGAGGCGTCCGGCGCCGAAATAACCGACGAGCACCGGTACGATGGCAGCGAGCAGCGTGATAAGCAGGAGTGGAATAAAGGTCGATTCGTTACTCAACGGTTTTTCAAGCCTTCCCCAGGGCATCGATCGCGGGATTGTGCTCCTTGCATCAGATTGTTAGCCCCATGTGAATCGATCCGTCAGACAATCCGGCGATTATATCAACCGCATCGCGGAGCGCACGAAGGGTGTTCGCCAGCGTTCGTATCTATGCGGACCTCATGGGAGCGGCGCTCGTGCGCCGCGGTTAGCTCGCGAAATGGGGTGCGTGCCGTTGCGGATGGGCGGTGGACGCTCGCGAAAAGGTGGTTGAACATGAACATGGATGACGAGAACGCAATATGGCTGCCGTCAAGCAACTTCGATGCGGGGCGCGGCGGCGCGACGATTGACCGGATCATCCTGCATACGACCGAGGGAAGCTTCGACGGTGCACTCAGCTGGTTACGCGGCGCTGGGGCATCCGACGGGTCAGGGTCGAGCAACCGCGACAGCAGCAGCCACTACGTCGTCTCGGCCGACGGCAGCCGCATCGCACAGCTGGTTCGTGAAGCCGATACCGCCTGGGCGGCCGGTAATCTGGCGTTCAATCGACGTGGCATCAACATCGAGCAGGAGGGGTACGCCGCGCGCGGCGACTTTTCCGACGCCCTTTATGCGGCAACGGGCGCACTCGTCGGTCGGGTGACCCGGCGACACGGCATCCCGCTCGACCGGACGCATGTGATCGGACATATGAACGTACCCGATCCGAACAATCCGGCACGCACCGGCGGAATCAATCATCATGCTGATCCGGGGAGTGCCTACGACTTCGAGCGCCTACTGCGGATCGCCAGCGCGACCAGCGAACCGCAGCTCCCCTGTCGCTCTTTCCCCGAAACGCGACATACCATCTGCGATCGCTTTCGTGCCTTCTGGGAGAGCTACGGTGATGAGGCGCTGCCAACCTTCGGCTACCCGCTGAGCGAAGCGTTCCGCGATGACGGCGGCGTGTTGATCCAGTACTTCGAGCGAGCGCGCTTCGAATGGCGACCCGGCTCGGGCCAGAACCGTTGGGATGTGCTGCTCGGCCGTGTCGGCGACGAGGCGAGCGAGCCAGCCCGCCGGAGCAACGACGCGGCGTTCGCGCCGGTCGAGCGCGCCGTCTGATGCCGGCAGCATCACCCCCAGCATCGATGCCGGTCGACCTGGTGTGCGAGGGTGGCGGCGTCAAGGGGATCGGACTGGTCGGTGCGATCGCGGGGCTGGAGGAGCACGGCTATCGTTTCGAGCGCATGGCCGGCACCTCGGCCGGAGCGATCGTCGCGACGCTGCTCGCCAGCGGCTACACGGCCGGCGAAGTGCGAGCAATCATCCAGAGCCTTGAGTTTGAGCGTTTCAAAGACCCGACCTGGCAAACGCGCCTGCCAGTGGTCGGCGGTCTGGCCAGCCTTCTCGCACGGCAGGGGCTTTACACCGGCGACTATCTTCACCAGGTTATGCATCATTACCTGGAAGCGAAGGGCGTACGCACCTTCGGGGATCTACACCGCCTTGCTGCGACCGGTGACGACCGCGATCGCTACGCCGCGCAAGTGATCGCCTCGGATATCACCGGCCGGCGATTGCTGGTGCTGCCTCGTGATGCACGCAAGCTCGGCATCGAGCCGGATGAGCTGCGTGTGGCCGATGCCGTGCGCATGAGCATGAGTATCCCGATCTTCTTCACACCGGTGCGCGTCAACCGGCACCTCATCGTCGACGGCGGCTTACTCTCCAATTTCCCGGTCTGGCTCTTCGATTCGGAGGACCCGCCGCGCTGGCCGACGTTCGGACTGAAGCTGGTCGAGCCACACCCACGCGCATCGATCGGCGCGCGCTTCTCGGACGATCCGCGGACACCGCACGGCATGAGCGCGATCGTCGACTACGCCAAGGGGCTCATCGCGACGATGAGCGAATTCCACGACCGGCTCTATCTCGAATCGCACACGTTCGCGCGCACGATCGCGATCCCGACGCTCGGCATCGGTACGACCGATTTCGGCTTGACGCCGGAACAGGCCGAGCAGCTCTATCAGGCGGGCCGGACGGCCGCCGAAGCATTTCTCGCCTCATGGGATTTCGCTGCGTACATCGCGCTGTTTCGCCGCGGAGGAGAACGACGATCGCTCGCGGAAACGCTGAGATGAGTCCGCTCAAGAATGCCGCGTTCTCAGCGCCTCCGCCGGAGATTATGCCTCGAAACGAAGAGAAGCGACCCAGCTGGGTCGCTCCTGTCTTCGTTTGGATTGTGTAGCCGGCTTCTAGAGCCCGCAGTGCCACGAGAGCGCGCCGTAGGGAAGACGCTGGCGCGCGACCTGCTCGGAGAGCAACTCACGCTGCAACTCGCGGCGCCGGTACGCCCGCTCGACAATCGCTCCATGGTACGCCGGACGGACGGCCTGATCCTGAACGCGAACAACCAATACCCGCCGCCGTCCCAATGCCATCTCCATCGAATCCTGTCTCCTGTACCGATCGCTCGTCTCGTTTACAAACCTCGAACGTCCACTTGCTAGCGGATTCCGCGACCCGTCATCACCGCGTTCGCAGCGAGCTGATCGTGGAAAATCCGCTCGTGCTTCAACTGGTGCTGCAGTTCACGACGCAGGTACAACTGCTCGGCCGCATTCGGATCGTAGACCCGATTAACCGGGCGATGCGCGACCTTCAAAACCAGTGTCCGCTGCCATCCCAATGCCATTTCCATCTGCCGTTCTCCTTTGGCGAACGCTCGTTCCTGCCGCTGTAGTTAAGACACCGAACAGGGGGTTGTGTGAAAGAAATTCGGTCGATTTGTGACGAATTTTGAACAGCTATTTTCCGCATATATACGCCATTTCCGGAGATCCGCCGAACGAATAAACGGGTTACTCGATGACGAATAAACCTCGCTTCGGATGTCACCTCACAACGCCGTTCACGGTGCGGACTCGCTTACCTGTTATACTCTGGTTATAGGTAAGATGTATTCAATCCGATTCTTACCGTCTAACGTTCATAAATGGGGAAGAGATGAAGACGCCATGGTCATGAACCAGCGGACGCGCAAGCGGGGGTTGGACCCGCGCTTCCCGCGGCTTCTTGGCGACCGGCTCTGTCTCGATTTCGCCAACACGATCGAGGGGCCGCGCTCAGCCAGTCCGGAGGATTTTCTGCACGACTACGCCGACCTGGTGCGCTGGGGGCACCACACCGGTACGCTGAGCAACGCAGCGACCGAGCGGCTGATCCAACTCGCTGGTGAATCGCCCAGAATAGCCGCCATCGTCTTCACGCGGGGCCGTGCCCTGCGCGCCGCGATCACGCGTGTCTACAGCGCTATCGCCGCCGGGGCAGCACCGAAACCGTCCGATCTCGCCCTGCTCCAGTCCGAGTACCGGATCGCCATGCGCCACGGGGAGCTCATCCACGGTACCGATGGCTACGCCTGGGATTGGTCGGACGAGGGCGCGGCGCTCGACCGCCCGCTCTGGCCGATCGCTCGTTCGGCGATCGACGTACTGACGCAGGACGACCTGACGCGGGTCAAGGAGTGTCCCGGCGCCGACGACTGCGGCTGGCTCTTCTACGACACGAGCAAGAACGGCAGCCGCCGCTGGTGCAGCATGGAGGGCTGCGGCAGCCGCCTCAAGATGCGCCGGCAGTACGCGCGGAAGAAGGAGAGGGCGAAGGATGATCAACTCATCAGGTGAGCGCTAAGACTGATCTGATCAATTAGTCATGACTTTCCTGATAACTGTTGCGGCAGCCAACCATCTATGCTAACGTCGGTTGCATTGTTGCCCGCGGAACATAGATTGCGACCTTGGAGAAGGCGTCGGGTAGTACAGGGGTGAGTGTAACATGGCCGCTTCTGTAGAAAAGTATATTCAGTCACTTCTGTATTTTATGCATGAAATTGACAATGGCACGCTCGGCAAGACAAAACTCATGAAATTGATGTATTTTCTCGATTTTGATTACTATCAGGTTCATCACATGTCCATAACAGGAGACACCTATATCAAGAAGCCGTTTGGGCCAGTACCTGCAGGAGCGGAGACCATTCTGGAGCTGATGGAGTCTGATGGTCTCATCGAACACCATTACGCACCAGTAATCGACTTTAGCCGAAACGTTTACACGCCGCTCGTCGCATATGATTTGTCCGTGTTCGCCGATTCTGAAGTTCGCGCGCTACAAGACGTACGAGACCGGTGGCGACAGGCAAAGACACAAGAGATCGTTGAGGCCAGTCACGCCGAGGAGCCTTGGATGTCAGTTGATTTCAATGACGAGATCCCATACGAAACAGCATACTGGCGAGCAAAGCACCAGCACGGACATTGCACCAGGCTGCCGCGCCCGTTGACGAACGAGGAACGAGAACACATCCTTAAATCTATTATCTCCTCCCAAGCCCTCGAAGGCGTTCATATCTCTCGAGAGGAAGCTGAAGAGGCATTGGATCAGGCTCTTTCGATGCCGCTCCCTTCCATCGGCTAGAGTCGGGTGGCGGACGACGTACCTATTCCTCCGTTTCGTGACATTGAATGGGACGATCAGCTAGAGGACACGCCGCTGGCGCGGACGGCACTTGCTCTCGGTCAGAGCCGCGTCGAGCTATGGCTTCGGCAGAATGCTTTCAACCATCCACTCACCTTGAACGTTGTCACCGACTTCCATCGCGTCCTATTCGAAGGAGTCTGGCCTGATTTCGCCGGCAGATTACGCGGGCCAGCACCAAGATATTTGCCCGCTCGTATCCAATTCGGGAAGTACTTGGCCGTAGCACCCGAACTCGTTCCTCGCGAATGCACGAATTTGTTCGGCACCCTCGACAAATTCTGCCGGCAGCTTGACGACATGCCCAGCGACGATCCAGGCACTGATTATCTCGGCGAGGTCTTCAAAGTCGCGGCGTATGCCCATTGTGAACTGATTCGTATCCATCCCTTCAGAAATGGAAACGGCAGAACGTCGCGAATGTGCATCAATTACTTTGCTTGGCGATATGGTTTCAACCCGATTTCGTATGATCGTCCGGGCGATCAGAGCGCTTATCTCGATGCGATTGGTGTCTGGCTCAATCGCAAGCGGATTGAGGCGTTCGTTGACTTCCTCCGGGATCGAATCTAGATAGGTTCGCTTTCGTGGCATTCGGTCTACGTAGAGGGGGTGAACATTGATGAGCAAGACACCACCGGGCGGCATTCCGTCAGTGCGTGGCATCGATCATGTCGGCTACAACGTGCCGGATCTCGACATGGGAATCGCCTTCTTCACCGACGTTCTCGGTTTCACGCTACTGGAGCGTGGCGGCCGTGCCGCGATGCTGGAATTCGGCAACACGCTCGTCGAGCTCTTGCAGTTTAAACCGACGGGAACCGAATGGTCGCAGCCGGGGCTCGAAGATTCCGGCGGCTATCACCTGGCGCTAACGGTCGATGATCGTGATGCGGCCGTCGCCTATTTAAGCGCCCAACCGGGCGTGCGACTGCTGCGCCAGCCGGACGCGCTCGGCAACGGACGCCAGCGAGCCTTCCTTCTCACGCCCTGGGGCGCGACGATCCAACTCATCACCCCACGCGTCGACACCGTCTTCTAGAGCAGCGACTAGAGAGATTGTTCCATCATCGTAGGGGCACTCGACCAACGCGTTCTCGGCAGGTGCGTCTGCCTTTTGACTACAGACCCTCGATCGCGCGCAGCAGTGCCTTGGGATGACCGGCGTACTCAGCCCGTCGGGTCGGATCGTTGGCGAGTTCGGTGACGAGGCGGGTGAGGGTGCGGTTGACCGGGGTTGGGATACCGAGCGGTTCGGCGGCACGCACGACGGCACCGTTGAGCCAGTCGATTTCGGTCTGGCGACGCCCGCTGTCGAGATCGAGCCAGAGCGAAGGGCGTTTATCGCCGCGACCTTTCGCGATGCGTGGCGCTATGAGGCGGCGACTGATCCATTCCGGCAGGCGCATCGCCTGGCAGATGAGCGGAAGATTGAAGCCGGGGAGCGCCTGCGGCGTGGTGCCCTGCGCGGCCATGACGACGAGCGCTTCGATGAAGGCCTGCCGCTCCAGGCGAAAGAGCGCCGGGTCCGCGAAGATCGCGCCTGGATCGGTCGCCAGAATGGCCGAGGTCGCGTTGCCCAGGATATTGAGGAGCAGCTTCGACCATTTCATCTGGCGCACATCGGGAGAGCGAAACACTGGAATACCGGAACGGTTAAGGACCGCTTGGAGCGTATCGACTGTCGCGCCGAGATCCTCGATCGGCGACAGCACCAGCCCGCCCTTCGTCGTTTCCTGGCGCACGACACCGTCGTCGTTGCTGACGCTAATCGTGAATGAACCGGCTATCAGGCGCTGAATGTCGTTGACCCGTAGGTACTCCTCCGTACCGACACCATTCTGCAGCGTCACGATGGTGGCACCCTGCACCGCGAGCCGCTGGAGATCGGGCAGCGCCTCGGCGACGCTGTACGCCTTAACGGTAAGCAGGACATAATCGGGCGGTGTCGTCAGGTCCTCGAGACTGCAAACGGCATGCATATGCCTGACGGTCGTGCCGTCCGGCAACTGCAGCCGGATACCCTCTTTGGCAATACTCCGGCGCAGGGCAGGGCGCGTGAACATCGTGACGACGGCATTCAGCGCCAGTTGCGCCCCGAGAAACGAGCCGACGGCCCCGGCACCATAGACAAGGAAGCTTGGCAGCGCCGCCGGTTCAGCCGCCACGACCAGCCGTGCTCGTCCTGATCTTCAGTTCGGTGCCATGCAACAGCCGGTCGATATTGCCGCGATGCCGATAGATCGCCAGCACGACCAGCGCGGCGCCGAAGATCCAGTAAGCCGAATCGTAGTGGAAGAGCGCGAGCAGAACCGGCACCGAGGCCATCATCAGCAGTGAGGCGAGCGAGGCGTAGCGGCTGCCGGCGATCACGATGAGCCAGACCGCCAGGGCAATGAGCGTGACCAGCGGCGCGA